>NZ_SMLD01000060.1:0-49135 GCF_004352805.1 Nonomuraea mesophila | reverse complement strand
GTGGGCGGGCCGGGCGATCAGCCGAAGATCCGGCCCGATGAGGGAAAAGTCATCAAAGGTCAGGCGGTGGACGTCGCCGATCGTGCCCACCCCGGCCGCGCCGAGCGCGGCCCTGCCCGAGCCGAGCAGCGCGGGCGCCACGTAGGCGAGCACCCGGTCGGCCAGGCCCTGCCTGACGAACGAGCCGGCCAGCGTGGGGCCGCCCTCCAGGAACACGCCGACAACCTCGCGCGCGGCCAGCTCACGCAGCAGGGCGCCCAGGTCGAGGCCGCCTTCGTGGCGGGGCAGGCGCAGCAGGTCGGCCTCGGGCGACGTGCGGGCGTCGTCGGCCACCGCGACGAGCGTGGGCGCCTTGTCGTCGAGCGCCCTGGCGTGCGCGGGGGTGCGGCCCTCGGTGTCGACGATGACCCGCAACGGCGTCCCGCCGCCCCCGTCGCGCACCCGGGCGGTGAGGCTGGGGTCGTCGGCCAGGACGGTGCCGATCCCGGCCACGATGGCGTCGGCCGCGGCGCGCATCCGGTGCACGTCGGCCCGCGCCTCGGGTGAGGTGATCCACTGGCTGGTGCCGTCCTCGGCGGCCGACCTGCCGTCGAGCGTCGCGGCGAACTTCCAGGTCACGTGGGAACGCCCGAGGCGCGCGTACGTGAGCCATTCCTCGTTGCCGCGCTCGGCCGCGCCGGCGAGCACGCCGGACGTCACGGACACCCCGTGCGCCCGCAGCCGCGCGGCGCCGCCCGCGGCCTTCGGGTTGGGGTCGGTCACCGCGATCACCACCCGCGCGACCCCCGCGTCGAGCAGGGCCCGGCTGCACGGGCCCGTCCTGCCGGTGTGGTCGCACGGTTCGAGGGTCACGTAGGCGGTGCCGCCGCGGGCGCGCTCGCCCGCCTGCGCCAGCGCGACGACCTCGGCGTGCGGGCCGCCCGCGTAGGCGTGGAAGCCCTCGCCCGCCACGTGGCCGGCCGCGTCGAGCACGACGCAGCCCACGACGGGATTGGGACTGGTGCCGCCGCGCCCGCGCCCGGCCAGCTCGACGGCGCGCGCCATGTGCGCGGCGTCCTGCTCGGGAGTCTCCACCCGGGTCTCCTACTCGCCAGTAGCTTCTCGCCACGGCGGGCCCCGGGGGACGTGCGATGGTGCACCCGTGCACCACAGCAGGCGCCCGGCTGGGACACCGGACACCTCGCGCGCTTCCTCCCATCCGGACTTTAACCGTCGGTCCCGGAATTTCACCGGGTCAACCGGCCGATGGCATCGGCCGGGTCGCGGACTGTCACCGCCGGTTCGGACTTTCACCGACCCCGGAGCACGCTAGCTCTTCTCGCCTACCAGTTTGCCATGCCCCGATCAGGGCGCGCGACCACCCCGGGCACAATGACCAACCGACCGCTTGGTCTGCTCGTTACGCTGCCATGATGCGCTGCGCGCGCTTGGCCGCCGGGCTGTGCAGGACGTGCCCGGGAACCAGCCCGATCCCCGTGTGCAGGGTCCGCAGCGTGGCCGTCGCCCACAGGTCGCCGACCGGTGTGGCGGGCAGGCCGTACAGCCGCCGCGCCCAGCGCGGCAGCGTGGCGAACGCGAGCAGCGTCAGCGCCGGCATCGCCGGCTTGAGCGGCGTGAGCAGGACGGGCAGAGGGGCGTTGAGCGACAGGCGCAGCGGATGGGCCGCCTCCGGGACGAAGCGCAGGCCGGGCCGCTCGGCGTCGATGTAGGAGCGCAACTCGGCCACCGACCCGGGAACCTCCTCGGCCCGCAGGCCCACCACCTCGGCCGCCCGCCGCCACTCCGCGACGAACGCGTCGGCCTCGTCGTCCGTCAGCCGCACCCCCGCCCTTCGGGCGACCGACAGGTAGGAGTCGACCTCGCCGACGTGCACCCAGCGCAGCGCGTCGGGCTCGTCGAGGCGGAACGTGGTGCCCGTGTCGGGGTCGTGGGCGGTCAGCTTGGCATGGATCTTGCGTACGCGGCGGCCGGCCCGCTCGACCTCGGCGCGGGTGCCGTACGTGCGCACGCGTACGAACTCGGTCGTGCGGACGAACCGCGACCAGGCTTCGTTCGGATCCATGAGCGCGGAGTTCTGCAGCACCCCGCGCATCGCCCTCGGATGCAGCCCCTGCATCAGCAGGGCGCGAATGCCGCCCACCAGCAGAATCGGCTCGCCCATCACCCGCCACGTCACCGAGCGGGGCCCGAAGATGCCATGGTCGCCCATAAGTGAAGAGTTACCCAGATAACGGGCCCTTCATGTCATGCGCCGGCCCGCTCGGCCGCGGCCCGAAGCTCGTCGATGGCGGCCGCCGGGTCGGACGCGCCGTAGACGGCGCTGCCCGCCACGAACACGTCGGCGCCCGCCTCGGCGCAGCGCTCGATGGTCTCGCCGTCGACGCCGCCGTCCACCTGCAGCCACACGTGCCCGCCGTGCTTGTCGACGAGCTCGCGCGCCCGCCGCAGCTTCGGCAGCACCACGTCGAGGAACTTCTGCCCGCCGAACCCGGGCTCGACGGTCATCAGCAGCAGCATGTCGACCTCGCCCAGCAGGTCCTCGAACGGCTCGACGGCCGTCCCCGGGTTGAGCGCGAGGCCCGCCCGCGCCCCGAGCGCCCGGATCTCGCGCAGCGTGCGGACGGGAGCACGGGCGGCCTCCGCGTGGACGGTGACGCTGCCGGCGCCCGCCTCCGCGTACTGTGGCGCCCAGCGGTCGGGCTCGGCGATCATGAGGTGGCAGTCGAGCGGCTTGTCGGTCGCCTTGCGCAGCGACTCGACCACGGGCAGCCCCAGGGTGAGGTTGGGCACGAAGTGGTAGTCCATCACGTCGACGTGCAGCCAGTCGGCGTTGGGCACGGCGGCGGCCTCGTCGGCGAGCCTGGCGAAGTCGGCGGCGAGGATGCTGGGCGAGATCTGTACGGCCATGATGAGCCAGTCTATTGAACGGGCTGAACCTGTCCGGCAGGCGACATCAGCCCGAGCCTGATGAACATCACCGGCGCCCCCAGCTGTACCCAGAGCGCCAGCAGCGCGTACCCGGCATACAGCACCACCCCGGTCTGCGGCAGCAGCTCGCGCATCACGTAGAAGACGGCCCCGGCCACGATCATGCCGAGCAGCCAGCGAACGGCGCGCACGCCGGGCGGCCCGCCCACGTCGAACCAGCCGAGCCGGTGCATGACCGAGGCGCCCGCCAGCGTGCCGGCCAGCAGCCCGGCGACGATGATCACCCGGTCGAGGTTCTCGGGATCGATGGCGCCCGCCGGGCTCCACGCCGGAGGCGGCGACCACCCGGCGTAGGAGGCGTTGACGAGCGCGGCGGCGCCGATCAGCACGAACGACAACGCCGCGGAGGCGGCCAGCTGCGCCCACAGCGCCTGCCCCCGCCACCACACCGTCACCGGACGCTCCAGCTTCACGACGAGCACCAGCACGACCAGCCCGAACACCACCCCTGCCACGACGTCGGAGATGAAGTGCACGCCGAGGTAGACCCGGCTCACGCACACCAGCCCGACGAGCCCGCCCGCCGCCCACCACGCCCACGGCCTGCCCGCCAGCGAGGCGAGCCGGCCGAGGCCCGCCGTGCCGCTCTGCGCGTGCCCCGACGGCAGCCCGAACGCGCCCTCCAGCGACAGCGGGCGGATGCGCGCGTCGATCCAGTACGGTCGCGGCTGGTGCCAGGCCAGCTTGGCGAGCGCGTTCGTGGCCGCCGCCACCATCACGGTGAGGCCGAGGCGCAGCGCGAGCACGGGGTTGACGCACCAGTAGAGCAGAGGCAGGCACAGCAGATAGAAGGTGTCGGTGCCGAGCGCCGACACCAGTTTCATCACCGGCAGCACCCACTCGGGCCACTGCTGGAGCCCGATGATCGGCCCGAGCTCCGCCGAGTGCAACTCGTCCAGGAGATCCACCCTGCCCTTCGTGTCCCGTGCGGGCGCCGTCATGCGTGGCCCGATGCCCCCGGCCGCCGGACCGGCGCCGTATCGGCCCGCTGACCTGGGCGGACGGCGCGCGAACGGATCAGTGACGCTTGCGCAGCAGAGCCAGGAACATGGCGTCGGTGCCGTGCCGGTGCGGCCAGAACTGGGCGTACGGCCCCTCCCCCAGCCCGTCGACGCCCGGCAGGAAGGCCCGCGCGTCGAGCTGCTCGGCGTCCTTCCTGCGCGTGACGACGTCGCCGACCACGACCCGGGTCTCGGCCAGGTGGGGAGAGCAGGTCACGTACGCCACGACGCCCCCCGGCCGCACGGCGTCGAGCGCCGTGCCGAGCAGCCGGCGCTGCAGCTTGCCCAGGTCGCCGATGCCGGCCGGGTCGCGCCGCCAGCGTGCCTCCGGACGCCGCCGCAGCGCGCCGAGCCCGGTGCAGGGCGCGTCGAGCATGACCCGGTCGAACACGCCCTCCCGCCAGGCGGGCTCGGTGCCGTCGGCCGTGACCACCCAGGCGTCCCTGGTGGTCTGGTGAACGAGCCGCGCCCGATGGTGCTGCAGGTCGGCCGCCAGCAGCCGGGCCCCTCCCGGGAAGGCTTCCGGCTCTGCGGCATCGAGCCCCGCCTGGTCGCCGTGCACCGCGACGGCGTCGAGCAGCCCGGCCTTGCCGCCGGGGCCCGCGCACAGGTCGAGCCACCGCTCCTCGCCATCGCCCTCGACGGGAACCCGGGTCAGGGCGAGCGCCACCAGCTGGCTGGCTTCGTCCTGCACGGCGGCGCGGGTCTCGGCGACCGCCTCGATCTGGCCGGGGTCGCCCTCACGCAGATAGGCGGCGTACGGGGAGTAGCGGCCCGGCGCGGCACCCGCCTTCTCCAGCTCGGCCACCGAGCTGCGCCCCGGCCGGGCGACCAGCGTCACCAGGGGCCGGGCGTTGTCGGCCTCGAGCAGCGCGGGCATCTCGTCAGGGCCGCCCAGCGCGTCACGGAACGCCGAGACGATCCACCGGGGATGACCGTGGGCGACGGCGAGGTGGCCCACCGGGTCGTCCGCCGGGTCGGGGGCGACGATGGGCAGCCACTCCTCGATCGTCCTGGAGCCGATCTTGCGGAGCACCGCGTTGACGAACTTGGCCGCGCCCGCGCCGATGCGCAGGCGTACGAGGTCGACGGTGGTGCCGACGGCGGCGTGCGGCGGCACGCGCATGCGCAGCAGCTGGTGCGCCCCGAGCCTGAGGGCGTCGAGCACATCGGGGTCGGGCGCGCGGTCGCTGCACCTCTCGATGATCGCGTCGTAGGTGCCGAGGCCGCGCAGCGTGCCGTAGGCCAGCTCCGTCGCCAGCGCCGCGTCCCGCCCCCTGATCCCGCGATCGCGCAGCAGGCGCGGCAGCAGCAGGTTGGCGTACGCGTCGCGCTCGTCGACCGCGCGCACGACGTCGAAGGCGGCGTTACGGGCGTGGTCGCGCACCGGTCTGCGAGGCCCGCGACGACGGCTGCCGCCGGCCCTCCGGTTGCCTGGGTCGCTCATGCCCGGCGCCCGTCGTGCCGGATCACGTGAAGCTCTCTTCGCCCTCGGGGCGGACGCCCCGGGCCCACTCGACGGCGCCCATCAGCCGCTTGCCCTGAGGCTGCACCTCGCCGAGCTCCACCGCGTCGGTCGCGGTGCCCACCCGCACCGCGGTCTTCGCCGCGACGATCTCGCCCGGCGCCAGCCGTTCACCGGGGAGCACCCGCACCGGGCCGAGCTTCACCCGCTGCCCCCTGAACTCGCTCCACGCCCCGGGACTCGGGGTGCAGGCCCTGATCAGCCGGTCGACGTGCAGGGCGGGCCTGTCCCAGGCGATCCGGGCGTCGGAAACGGTGATCTTGGGCGCGAGGCTCACGCCCTCCGCCGGTTGCGGCCGGGCCTCCAGGGTGCCGTCCTCGACGCCGTCGAGCGTGGCGGCGAGCAGGCCCGCCCCCGCGATCGACAGGCGCTCCAGCAGGCTGCCGCTGGTGTCGGAGGCCCGGATCTCCTCGGTGAGCACGCCGTAGACGGGCCCCGCGTCGAGCTCCTTGACGATCTGGAACGTGCTCGCGCCGGTGATCTCGTCGCCGTGCAGGATGGCGTGCTGCACGGGAGCGGCTCCGCGCCAGGCCGGCAGGATCGAGAAGTGCAGGTTGATCCAGCCGTGCCGCGGCACGTCGAGGGCCTCCTGCGGCAGCAGCGCGCCGTAGGCGACGACCGGGCAGCAGTCGGGCTCGATCGCGCGCAGCCGGTCGAGAAAGGCGGGATCGCCGGCCTTCTGCGGGCGCAGCACCTCGATGCCCGCCTCCTCGGCCATCTCGGCCACCGGAGAAGGGTGCACCTTGCGGCCCCGGCCCGACTGGGCGTCGGGGCGGGTGACGACCGCCACCACGTCGTGCCGGGGAGAGTCGATGAGGGTGCGCAGCGACGGCAGCGCCGTCGCAGGTGTGCCCGCGAAGACCACGCGCATGTCGTCAGAGCGCCTTTCCGCCGGTCGGGTGCGGAGAGGCCTTGATCACCGGGGCGGACAGCCCGCTCCACTCGGCCTCGCGCACGGCCTTCATGGCGAGCTTGCGCTGCTTGGGGTCCATGCGATCGATGAACAGGATGCCGTCGAGGTGGTCGGTCTCGTGCTGGAAACACCGGGCCATCAGGTCGGTGCCCTCAAGGACGACGGGCTCGCCGTGCATGTCGAAGCCCTTGGCCACGGCGCGGACGGCGCGCGGCGTCGGGAACGACAGGCCGGGGAAGGACAGGCAGCCCTCCTCGCCCTCCTCGTCGATGTCCGAGGACAGGTCGAGGTCGGGGTTGATCAGGTGGCCGAGCTGATCGTCGACGTAGTAGGTGAACACCCGCAGCCCGACACCGATCTGCGGCGCCGCCAGGCCCGCGCCCGGAGCGTCCATCATCGTGTCGGTGAGGTCCTTGACCAGCTTGCGGAGCTCCTTGTCGAAGTCGACGACCGGGGCCGCCGGGGTGCGCAGCACCGGATCTCCGAACAGCCGGATCGACTGGATCGCCAAGGGGGTCACTCCGTTTCTCGAACGTGGATCAGCCCAGTTTAGTGGAGCCTGTCACCTGCGAGCGGCCTCCCTCGCCGCCCGCGCCCGGCGGCGGCCCGCTCAGCTGCGGCGGGCCGTCGTGCGCAAGCCCTCGTGCGCCAGCGAACGCGCCTTCATCGCGGCCTTGCGCGCCGCCTTGACCACGGCCTGGTCGTCGTGGGCCGTCGCGAGCATGTCGAGCACCGCGATCGTGTCGGGATGCTCGACCGCGGGCATCTCGCCGACCAGTTTGACGAGGTCCTCGCCGGGCTCCGGGGTGTCGAGCCGCCCGGCCGCGTGGCCCGACAGGTGCATGAGCGCCGCCAGCGAGTCGACCGCGATCCAGGTGTGGTCCTCCGGGCTGAGCGCGGGCGCCTCGAGGTCGCGGATGTGCAGCCACGAGGCGGCGTAGCGGCGCATCAGCGGATCGCCGAGCGCCTCCCTGACGGGTTGCTCCGCCTCCGGGCCGAGCTCCTCCAGGACCGCGCCGACCGCGCCGCGCTGCCCGGCCGTGCCGGAGGCGGCGATCTCGATCAGGGCGCGGGCGGCCGACTCGGGCGAGCGGCGCTCCAGCCACCCCGCGACCGCGCTCTGCGTGGCCGCTCCCTTGACCAGCTCGTCGACCAGCTCGGCCGCGGACAGGTCGGCGTACACCTCCACCTCGGCCGTGGTCGGCGCGTCATGGCCCTCGCGCAGCAGGTCGCGGCGGACGGCCCAGACGCCGAGCGGGGTGAGCGCGGTGCGGCCCGCGGCGGTCTGCTCGACGAGCCCGCAGTAGGTCAGCAGCGACAGCGCCTCCAGCAGCTCCGCGGGCAGCGCGGCGGCGATCCTGCGCATCTCGGCCGGCCCAGGCGCGCAGGCGACCTCGTGGGACTGCAGGATGCCGCGGGCGAGGTTGGCCGTGGCGACGCCCGAGCGCACGGAGTAGATCGTGGCCAGCATCTCGGCCAGGTGGCCGTCGACCACGGCCGAGCCCGTCAGGCCCTCGTCGGCGCGGTCGAGCACGTCCATGACCACGCCGTCCCAGAACTCCAGGGTGGCCTCGACGGTGAGCTGCATCGACAGCGAACCTCGTGAGGCCCGCCCGCCGGCGATCTGCAGCAGCCCGGTGTTGACGGCGACGATCCAGATGAGACGCAGCCGTGCGGCCGGCACCCCCAGTTCGTCGGCCGCGGCCCGCGCGGCGGCCTCGCCGAGGTGCCCCTCCGCGGACACCTCACGGGTGCCCGTCCAGGCCGTGAGCCTGATCGCGTCGGCGACGAGCGGAACCACGGGCACCGCCCTGGCCAGCTCGGCGTCGGGCGCCGGCCGGACCGGCGGGAACGTCAGCGCCTCATGCCCCACGGGAGTCTCCACAGGAGGCCGTGACGGCACGGCGGCCTGCTCATCGATCAGCTTGCGCAGCTCGGCGAGGTCGAAGACATTGTTGGCCACCCACGAAACTTACTGCACACGAGTCACATGAGCGTACTCAACGGATGGCCCGGGACCGGGCCTTGAACGCGGCCTTGCGGGCCGCCTTGGCGACCGTGCCGTCCGGTATGGAGCGTCCGAGCAGCTCGAGCACGTCGACCACGTCGGGATGGTCGACCCGCCACATCTCCTCGATCATGTGGGCGGGCGGGCCGGAGGCCGCCATGTTCTCGGCGAACACCTCGAGGTCCTCCTCGGCGGCCGGCATCGCCAGCGCCAGCATGTCGACGCTGACCCAGAGCAGCTCCTCCTGGGTGAGCTGCGGCGCGGGCAGCCCCCTGGCGGCCAGCCAGTGGATGGCGTGCGGGCGCAGCTCCTGGTCGTCGAGATAGTCGCGCACCTGCTGCTCCGCCTCGGAGCCGAGCCGGTCGACGATGGTGATCGCGATGCCGCGGGCCACGGCCGGCGCGCCGGAGGCGGCGCCCAGCAGCTCGGCCGCGGCCTCCCCTGCGTCCCTGCCGGTCAGCCAGCGGCTGATGTCGTCCTCGGCCAGCTCGGCGGGCACGCCTTCGAGCAGCCCTTCGATGAGCCCGCGGGCGTCGGCCTCGGCCAGGTCGGACGCCTGCGGGGCGTCGAGCCCCAGCGACACGTAATGCTCGCGCAGCCCCCACACCGCCAGCGGCGTCAGCTCCGCGGTGTCGCCGCTCACCTCGATCATGCCGTGCCAGGCCAGCCGGTCGAGCACGGCGCCGAGGTCGGCCCCGCCGTCACCGGCGACCTCGTCGAGATAGTCGCCGATCACCGTGACGGGCACCCGCACCTGCAGCCGGTAGAGCATGTCGAACAGGTCGTAGAGGCCCTCGTCGAGCTCGGCGGAGCCGGTGACCGCGCCGCGCGTTCCCGGCTCCAGCATGCGGGCCACCGCCCGCGCCCAGCCCTCCAGCGGGTCGCCGCCGTCCTCCGGCAGCGGCTGCTCGGCCAGCATCGGCACCGAGGCGAGCGCGGCGCGCAGGTCGTCGGCAGGGGCCAGCCGGGCGGCCGGCAGCGGCGTGCAGCCCGGGCAGTCGCAGGGCGCCTCCCCGAGATCGGGCACCTCACCGGACGGGATGGCGATCGACTGCTCGAGCGACTCGGGCCCGATCGAGCTGAACAGGCTTTTGGCCATGCCGAAGTTGGCCGGGTCGGCGAGCTCCTCCGGCATGCGCGTCTCGATGTCCTCCAGCCGGCCGCGCATGAGCTCCGCCGTCTCCTCGCTCACCGCCCCGCGCTCGCTGAGGAAGGCCACCAGAGTGCGGGCCGCGGACACGGTCTCCTCCGCGCTCTCCGGCGGCGCGATGACCTTGCGCGGATAGATGGACAGCAGCAGCTCATCGAACGTCTCAGGGGTGAAGTCACCCGGCTCGTTGACGTTGAGGTAGTCGCTGGCGTAGTCGCAGAGCAGGCGGACCTCGTCCGCGTCCACTTCGACGTCCCGCGAGCGCCCCCAAGCACGCAGGTCGTCGATGGCCTGGTTCACCCATTCGATCGACACAGAGGCACGCTAACGGCTGGCCATGAGATGAGCGAATCGGGGAAACGGTCTAAATCAGGTCGAGCGGGTCGACACTCACCCTCACCACCTCCGGGGTCTTGCGTGCCGCGCGCACGCCGCTGGCGCCCTTGAGCGCGGCCGCCAGCGCGGCACCGCCCTGGCGGCGTACGCGGATCATGGCGCGCTCCTGCCCTTGTTCGTCCACCGGCACGGGGCCGAGCACCTGAGCGTCGGGCGGCAGGCGTACCTCGTCGAGCATCTGCCTGACCGCGCTCGCCGCGCCTGTGAGCGTCGCCATCCGCACCGCGGGCGGGAATCCGAGCTCGGCGCGCTCGCCCAGCTCGCGCTCGGCGTGCGTGACGGGATCCCACCTGACCAGCGCCTGTACGGCGGGCAGCGCCGCGTCCCCGAGCACCACCAGCTCGGCGCCGGGGCGGAGCAGGGCGGCGGCGTTCATCCAGCGGCGCACCGCCTCCTCGGCCGCCCTCAGGTCGGCCCTGCCCAGCAGCGCCCACCCGTCCAGCAGCACGGCCGCCGCGTACCCCCCTTCCGCGACGGGTTCGGCGCCGGGGGTGGCGACGACCAGCGCGCGGGTGGACGGCACGGTGGCCAGCACGCCGTCACGACCCGACGTGCGCACCGGCACGGAGGGAAAGGCCCTGCCGAGCTCCTCCGCCGTACGCCGGGCGCCGGTGACGACGGCGCGCAGCCGGGGACTTCCGCAGGACGGGCACCGCCAGCGAGCGTCGACCCGGCCGCACCAGCGGCAGTAGGGGGCGGCGTGGCCGCCTCTGAGCGCCAGTGGACCATGGCACAACTGCCCGCCCTCGCCCACCGGGCCGGAATCCGTCGCCTCACTCCCACCGGCCCCTGCACCACGACCGACGCCCATCCCACCGGCCCCCGATTCACGACCGGCACCTATCCCATCGGCCCCGGCGCCTTCGCCACGACCGGTGCCCGTCCCATCGGCCGGACCGGTCGCCGGGCCGTCGGCTCGGCCGGGCGCGCGCTGCGGGCGGTCGGAATGCGCCGGCCGGGCATCCGCGCTCTGCGGGCCGGCCTGGAAGCGGCCACCGGCAGCGGCCCCGTTCCCGGGCCCGGACGGGTCTCCCACCGCGCCTTCGGGACCGGGCCGACCGGCCGGCGACGACCCGCTGCCCGGATCCGCTCCACCGGGCGGCCCGGCCGCGGGCGGCTCGGTGAGCGGGTCGGGGCCGCCGAGCTGCATCGCCCCCACCATGGCCGGCGAACCGGACGGCCTCGCGCTCGGCGACGAAAGGGCGGGGGCGGCCGTCCTGGTGGGAGGCAGGACGCACCGGGCGGGCGTACGGCAGTGCCGGCAGGCCAGGGCGGGCAGATAGCCGCGTCTGGGCACCTGCACCAGCACCGGCCCCTTCTCCAGCCCCTGCCGCAACGCCCGCCAGGCGATGCTCGGCAGCCTGGCCTGCCGCGCCGCCTGGTCCTTGGCGAGTTCGGCGTCCTCACCCGCGGGACGCACGCGGGGGGCCAGGCTTCTGATCGTCGTACGGGCGGCCACGATCGGCCGGGCCCAGCGGGAGGCGATGAGCTGCGTGGCCTCGGCGGTGCGCGCGTATCCGCCGATCAGCATCGCCGCGCCGGTCCTGTGCGCCCTGAGCCCGAGCACCTCCCGTGCGTGCGGGTACGGGGCCAGGCGCTCGGCGTGCAGATCGTCGCCGTCGTCCCAGATGGCCACCAGGCCGAGATCCGCCACGGGGGCGAAGATGGCGGCCCTGGTGCCGACAACGGCCCGTACCTGGCCTCTCAGCACCTTCAGCCACCGCCTGTACCGCTCCGCCGGACCCAGATCGGCCATGAGCGCCACGTGCCTGCCGGGGCCCAGCACCCGCCCGAACTCGGCGTCCACCAGCGCCACGTCCTTGCCGTCGGGAACCACGAGGACCGCGCCCCTGCCGCCTTCCAGCGTCGCGTGCACGGCCTCGGCCATCGCCCTCGCCCACCCGCGGGCACCGGGAAGGGCCGACCACACGGCACGGGGTGCCCGCCCGCAGCGCAACGCGTCCAGGAAGGAGGGCCCGGTGGGATAGTCGTCCCACGCGCTCTCCCCCTGCACCGCCTCCCCTTTTTCGGCCGGTACCGCCTGCTCAGCGTGGCCGGTTTCCCCTGCGGCCCTTGCGGCGCCCGGGGAGTCCGCAGCGCGTTCACTGCTCCCGCGCGACGCCTCCTGACGCGTACGTGCGTCGCTCGACTCCTGACCAGCACGTACGTCCTTCGCCGACTGACCGGTGCGTACGTCGCTCGCCGACCCCCCCGGCCGCCGGTTCTCCTCCACGCGGGACGCTTCCCCCGGCGTGGGTTCCTCCCCGGCCCCGTCCGACTCCCTGGCGCCGTCCGACTTCCGAGCCCCGTCCGACTTCCGAGCCCCGTCCGACTTCCGAGCCCCGCCCGATCTGCCGGAGCCGTCCGGCTCGGCGGAGCGCGGACGTCCCGAGGCGGGAGCGTCGCCGGGCTGAGGCGGCTCTCCTTCGACGGGGCGGGACGGCTTCCCCGCCGCGGCCGCATCGTCAAGTCCGGCTCGTGCGTCGGTGGTGGCACGCGCGGCCGGTACGGGTGCGGCGGCGGCCTGGCCGGACAGGGCCGGCACCTTCGGGGTCTCCGACTCGACCTTGGCGTGGCGCGGCGGGACGGCGAGACGGAGCACGTCGGTGAGGGTGCCCGCGTACCGGTCGGCGACGGCACGGGCCAGCCCGGCGATCTCCGGTGTGAGCACGCGCTCGGGAGAGACCACGCGTTCGACAGGCGTGAGCCGTCCCTCGTGCTCGCTCTTCTCGACGCGCTCCAGCAGGAACCCGTCCACGAGCTTCCCCGCGAACCGCACCCTGACCCGCACGCCCGGCTCGGCCGTCTCGTGCATGGAGGCCGGGACCAGGTAGTCGAAGGAACGGTCGAGGTGCGGCAGCGGGCTGTCCACCACGATCCTCGCCACCGGCCGCTCGGGAGCGGGCACGGGCGCACCTTTCGCGCCCTTGGACGACGACGCTGGGGGCCGCACGGCGTCGAGCGGCAGGAGGGCGTCGTCGGAGTGGGTCACGCCCTACGTCTACCAGACCTCACCGCCCGCGGCGTCCGCCGCCGGCACACAGCCTGGACACCGCCCGCACAGCCTGGACGCCGTACGCCGACGGCCCGGACGCCGCGCCCCTTGGCAGGTGACGCCCAGCCGGCGGGCACGTGAGGGAACGTCGCGCGGGAGACACACTTCACGTTCGCCGGCGGCGCGTACGAGTCGCTGCGCAGCGGCAGGGCGGCCCACAGAACCAGGCGAAGGCATCCCGGCAGCGCGCTCTGCCGCGGAAAGACGCGTCCACCGATCACCCCCTGGGCTCGGCGGAGCCAGGGGGTGATCGGTCACGTCATGCCGGCCGGCAGCGTCCCGCTCCCCGGGGCGGACCGGCCGGGAGAGCGGGTCGCAGAAGGCGGGAGCTCACATGCCGGCGGCGGTGCGCAGGGCCTCGGCGCGGTCGGTGGACTCCCAGGAGAAGCCCTCACGGCCGAAGTGCCCGTAGGCGGCGGTCTCCGAGTAGATGGGCCGCAGCAGGTCGAGGTCGCGGATGATGGCGGCCGGGCGCAGGTCGAACACCTGCAGGACGGCCTCCTGGATCTTCTCCACGGCGACCTTCTCCGTGCCGAAGCACTCCACGAACAGCCCGACCGGCTTGGCCTTGCCGATCGCGTACGCCACCTGGACCTCGCACCGGTCGGCGAGCCCCGCGGCGACGACGTTCTTGGCGACCCAGCGCATCGCGTAGGCGGCCGAGCGGTCGACCTTGGACGGGTCCTTGCCGGAGAAGGCGCCGCCGCCGTGGCGGGCCATGCCGCCGTAGGTGTCGATGATGATCTTGCGGCCGGTGAGCCCGGCGTCGCCCATCGGGCCGCCGATCTCGAAGCGGCCGGTGGGGTTGACCAGCAGGCGGTAGCCGTCGGTGTCGAGGTCGAGCTCCGCGAGCACGGGGTCGACCACGTGCTCCTTGATGTCGGGCGTCAGCATCTCCTTGAGGTCGATCTCGGCGGCGTGCTGCGTCGAGACGACCACCGTGTCGAGCCGGATCGGCGTGTCGCCGTCGTATTCGATGGTGACCTGGGTCTTGCCGTCGGGCCTGAGGTAGGGGACCGTGCCGTTCTTGCGCACCTGGGACAGGCGCAGGGCGAGCCGGTGGGCCAGGGTGATCGGCAGGGGCATCAGCTCGGGGGTCTCACGGCAGGCGTAGCCGAACATGAGGCCCTGGTCACCGGCGCCCTGACGGTCGAGCTCGTCGCCGTCGTCGCCCTCACGGTGCTCGTAGGCGGCGTCGACGCCCTGGGCGATGTCGGGCGACTGCGCGCCGATGGACACCGAGACACCGCACGAGGCGCCGTCGAAGCCCTTGTGGGAGGCGTCGTAGCCGATCTCAAGGATCTTCTCCCGGATGACGCCAGGGATGTCGACGTAGGTCTCGGTGGTGACCTCGCCTGCGACATGGACCTGGCCGGTAGTGATCATCGTCTCGACGGCGACCCGGCTCTTCGGGTCGTCTTTGAGCATGGTGTCGAGAATCGCGTCACTGATCTGGTCGGCGATCTTGTCCGGGTGGCCCTCGGTGACCGACTCGGAGGTGAACAGGCGACGTGACAACTCAGTGGCTCCTCATGCAGCGGCTGCTGACGGATGTGCGACTCAGGGCCGACGGACGGACCTGGGCTTCGCCGAAGTCTAGCCCCACCCGGCGCCCGGCCGCGAAGCCGCACACCGCATGTCGGGCATCACAGGTCGGGCAGCGGATCGGGTGGCAAGGTCTCCGGCGCGAAGATTTCCGCGTCGGCGGCCTTGACCACGGCGGTGTACTCCTCATCGAATTCGAAGGCCATAGAGCCCAGCTCGATGATCGGTCCAGGCTGGATGGGGCCCAGCCTGGTGTGCCTCGGAAACGAGGCGAACACGGCGACGGGACGATCGCTTCTGAGTGTCCTGGTGGCGAGCACCGAGATAGCGGCATCGGTCACAACGATGAGGAAATGTCCACTCTCCATCGTTCCCACCGAATGTGCGGGAAAGACGTAATGGAGCTCCCCTTGGTCGGCGAGCAATGTCCTACAACGATCCCTGACAGCAGAACCCACCGGCATCCCATCCCCCCTTGCCCCAAGTATCCGCAGGCGTACGGGGATGTCGCAACATGCCATTTGAAAATGGATCTGACACGATTTGTACGTTCTTCGCCGCTCGTGTCCCCTATGCAACCGTTAGTACGGTCCCTCGCTCACGCGAGACGGGCCGCCACGAGATCCCACACGGCGTCGGCGAGGTCCTCCTTGGGACCGAGCGGCACCTCGACCGGCTCGCCCCCCGCCACGAGCACGGTGGCCGCGTTGTCGGCGGTGCCGAAGGCCTTGCCCTCGCCCACCTGGTTGACGACCAGCAGGTCGCACCCCTTGCGCACGAGCTTGGCCTGGCCGTTGGCGAGCACGTCGTGCGTCTCGGCCGCGAAGCCGACGATCACCTCGGGGCGCGGGCCCCGGATGCCCGCCGGAGGAGGCTCTCCGGCCGAAGCGCCGGCGCCCGCAGAACCCTGAGCACCGCCAGGACCTGAGCGCCCGGCCGGGCGCGGGGCACTCACCGGACCGGCCGCCCCTCCAGCCTCGTCAGCCGTCCCTCTCTCCGGGTGGGCCGCCGCTCCCGCCGGCACAGGGGTGCCCGCCGGCTCACCGGCAACGGCCGGATCGGCAAGGCGGGCTTGGACACGGCGCTGCCCGAGCTCCGCGAGGATGTCGGGATTTTTCGTCAACTGGATGGACTCGGGCTCGCCATCGGACTTCTTGATCTTCTCGTCGTGCCGCGTCACGGGCCGGAAGTCGGCCACGGCCGCCGCCATCACCACGACGTCGGCGTCGTCCGAGGCGGCCAGCACCGCATCACGCAACTCGGCCGTGGACTCCACCCGCACGACCGAGGCCCCGGCGGGATCGGGCAGCGTGACGTTGGCCGCGACGAGGGTCACCTCCGCCCCGCGGGCGACGGCTGTCCGGGCCAGGGCGTAGCCCTGCAGCCCCGACGAACGGTTGCCGATGAAACGGACCGGGTCGATCGCCTCGCGCGTGCCCCCCGCGGACACCACGATCTTGCGCCCGGACAGGTCGCGCGGCCGGCCGCGCAGCACGCGCCGGCAGACCTCGAAGATCTCGGCCGGGTCGGGCAGCCTGCCGGGACCGGTGTCGGCTCCGGTGAGGCGCCCCACGGCGGGGTCGATCACGATGGAGCCGCGCTCGCGCAGCGTCGCGACGTTGGCGCGGGTGGCGGGATGCTGCCACATCTCGGTGTGCATCGCGGGCGCGAACACGACCGGGCATCTCGCGGTCAGCAACGTGTTGTTGAGCAGGTCGCCCGCCAGCCCGTGCGCCGCCTTGGCGAGCACGTCGGCGGTCGCGGGCGCCACCACGACGAGGTCGGCCTGCTGGCCGATCCGCACGTGAGGCACCTCGTGAACGTCGTCCCACACCTCGGCGCTCACGGGGTTGCCCGACAGGGCGGCCCAGGTGGGCGCGCCCACGAACTTCAGGGCCTCGCGGGTCGGGACGACCCGCACCTCGTGCCCCGACTCGGTGAACAGGCGCAGCAGCTCACAAGCCTTGTACGCGGCGATGCCGCCGCTGACGCCCAGGACGACCTTCATCGAAGGGGTCAGACCGCGCCTTCGATGGGCTCGGCGTTGAGCAGGCCCTCGGAGACCTCACGCAACGCGATGGACAGCGGCTTCTCCTGAGCATGCGTCTCGACCAGCGGCCCGACGTATTCCAGCAGGCCCTCGCCGAGCTGGGAGTAGTAGGCGTTGATCTGGCGAGCGCGCTTGGCGCCCATGATCACCAGGGAGTATTTGCTGTCGACGATGTCGAGCAGCGCGTCGATCGGCGGGTTGGTGATGCCCTCCGCGGCCGGGGAAATGCCTGCCACGATTGTCAGACCTCTCGGTTGGTGGTTGTCGTGACCCCCTGAGGGTCAGTCATCAAGGCTATCAGCCGGCGGCACACGTCTTGGACACTCGTGTTCACCAGGGTGAGGTCGAACTCGGATTCGGCGGCCATCTCGATCCGCCCGGCCGCCAGACGGCGGGCGATGACGTCCTCCGGTTCGGTGCCGCGCCCGCGCAGCCGCTTCTCCAGCTCCTCCCAGCTGGGCGGGGCCAGAAAGATCAGCAACGCCTCCGGCATGCTGCGCCGCACCTGCCTGGCGCCTTCGAGGTCGATCTCCAGCAGAGTGGGTACGCCCTCCGCCAGCTTCTTCAGCACCGGCTCGCGCGGCGTGCCGTAGCGGTTGCCCGCGAACTCCGCCCATTCGAGCAGCTCGCCGGCCGCCACGAGGCGGTCGAACTCGTCGCCGTCGACGAAGTAGTAGTGGACCCCGTGCACCTCGCCGGGCCGGGGCCTCCTGGTGGTCACCGAGACCGACAGCCACACTTCGGGGTGTGCCCGCCGGAACTCGGCGACGACCGTGGACTTGCCGACGCCCGACGGCCCGGAAAGGACCGTCAGCCGTCTCTCGCTCAGGGGCAGGAAGCCGTCCTCCGCTCCCGATCCGACAGTCTCATGGGCACTGACGTCGCCGGACCAGGACCTGTCGGTCACTTCCTACCCCCCGTTGAACCTGCGCTTTCGTGTGGAACAGAGATTAGCTCTCGTTGCCACCGAACTCGCGCTCGAGGGAGGCCCTCTGGTTCGCGCCGAGGCCCCGCACGCGGCGGGACTCGGCGATGGCCAGCCGCTCCATCAGCTGCTTGGCGCGGACCTTGCCCACGCCTGGGAGCGATTCCAACAAAGCCGACACCTTCATCTTGCCGATGACGTCGTCGGTCTGCCCATCCTTGAGCACCTCAGCCAGAGAAACCGCGCCATGCTTAAGCCGGTTCTTGACCTCGGCACGCTCTTTACGGGCCTTGGCAGCCTTCTCCAGGGCTGCGGCGCGCTGCTCGGGGGTCAGGGGAGGAAGAGCCACGCCGGGTCACCTCGAATTTCTGTCGATGTACTCGGACGGGAAGGGAAACTAGCTGGTCATCGCCCCCTAAGCAACGTCAAGAGCAGTTTCTCTCGCCACAAAATCCACTTCATCACTGTCCGTGCTTGTAAAATCACATTGTGCTGATCAAATCGCCGCACTTCCCGTTCAGGGAGGCGGCACGCGACGATGTCGCGAAACGCAACGAAGATCACGTTTCAGCCATCCGACATTGTCCGAAATCCCGCTCACACCTGGGCCGAAACCTTCTCGGCGATCGGTGTGCGACCGCTTCAGGAATGCCTTATGATCTTGTCAGCGGCACCGGACGGCAAGATCCATCTCCCCCGCCCGGCCAAGATCGATCGACCCGTGCCGGCTGGCGCACGGACAGGCACGGCGACCCCCTCCTGACTCAAGCCCGTCAACCGACGGCGCACGAGTCGAACGCCCTCCACCGCACCCCGGCACGACCCCAGCGCCACACCGGCCCGACGGCAACGCGAGCCCCAGGACCACAGACACCTCGGGCGTACGGGTGCACGTGTCCCCCGAACAGGGGCAAGCAGAAGTGCGCGGCCCGGGGCCAACGGAAGCACGGCTCGGGTCAAGTGTGCGCTCGTCACGGCGAGTGCCACGTGAGCCCTCACGACCGGCCATGACAGACGGGAACGCACGTCGGCGCGTGCGGGCAAGCCAGGCCTGCCGTAAAGGAAGGTCAAAGGAGCGCCAGCCGCGAGGGAAAGCCAGAAGAGGCATCAGCCGCGATGAAGGCCAGAAGAGGCGCCTGCCGAAAGGACGGTCCAGCCGAGCATCGCCATGAAGAAACATGCAGCATCAAACAGAACGCCGGAGCGACGCGGCGATGGCGGCGGCTGCGGCGCCCGGGTCGGGTGAGCCGGTGATGGGGCGGCCGATGACGAGCAGGTCCGCGCCGTCCGCGAGCGCCTGTTCGGGCGTGGCCACGCGCGCCTGGTCCTGCGTGGCGGCGCCCGTGGGCCGCACGCCCGGTGTGATCAGCCGGATCCCGTCCCCCACCTCCGCCCGCACGGCCGGCACCTCGTGGGGCGAGCACACCAGCGCGGTCGCGCCCGCCTCCACCGACAGCGCTGCCAATCGGCGTACGGCGGCGTCGGCCGGGCCCGCGAGCCCGATGCGGTCGAGGTCGGTCTCGGTCAGGGAGGTGAGAATCGTCACGGCGGCGATCTCGGTGTGCGGCGCCGCCTCCACGGCGGCCCTGATCATGGCGGGCCCGCCGGCGGCGTGCACCGTGAGGATCGCGGGACGCAGGCGGGCCACGGCGCGGGCGGCCCCGGCGACGGTGTTGGGGATGTCGTGGAGCTTGAGGTCGAGGAACACCTCCACGCCGCTGGCTCCCTTGACGGAGGCGATCACGTCGGGGCCGTAGCGCAGGTAAAGCTCCAGGCCCACCTTGACCGTGCTGACGTGCGGCGTCACGAGGGCCGCCCACCGGGCTGCGGTTTCCAGGTCGGGTGCGTCGAGGGCGACGGCGATCGGTGCGGGAGTCAAGACGTGGTCTCCTCAGGTGCTGGAGCGATTGCGGGCGGGGAAGTCAAGGGTGCCTACGGGGTGCTCTCTTCGGAGTCGACCAGGAGATGCCGCGGCGCGCTGCCCGGGGGCCGGTGCGCGAGGCCGACGGCGTCGGCGAGCCGCTGCAGGCCGCGGGCCCGGAGGAGGTCTTCGAGCTCGCGTTCGATGCGCAGGCAGGCGTACGGGTCGTGGAAGAGCGCCGTGCCGACCCCGACGACGCAGGCCCCCGCGAGGACGAGCTGGAAGGCGTCCTTGCCGCTCATCACGCCGCCCATGCCGATCAGCGGGACGCCGGGTAGCGCGGCGTGGACCTGCCAGACGCACCGTACGGCGAGCGGCAGGACGGCCGGCCCCGACAGCCCGCCGGTGACGGCGGCGAGCGAGGGCCGCAGCGCCTCGGTGTCGATGGC
Source organism: Nonomuraea mesophila (assembly GCF_004352805.1). Classification (NCBI taxonomy): domain Bacteria; kingdom Bacillati; phylum Actinomycetota; class Actinomycetes; order Streptosporangiales; family Streptosporangiaceae; genus Nonomuraea; species Nonomuraea mesophila. Next base: position 29,269 of record NZ_SMLD01000060.1, on the reverse strand, counting down.
CATGCCCAGCGGATTGTTGATCATGGACAGGGCGTCGGCCCCGGCGTCCACGCACGCCCGCGCGACCGAGACGATGTCGGCGACGTCGGGGGCGAGTTTGGCGACGACGGGGACGTCGTAGCGCATGATGGAGCGTACGGAGGCGATCACCTCGGCCGCCGCGCTGCCCTCGCGGGCGAAGACGCGGCCGCGGTCCTCCATGTTGGGGCAGGAGAGGTTGATCTCCAGGGCGGTGACGCCGGGCGCGTCGGCCAGCCTGCGGGCCAGTTCGGAGTATTCGGCGACGGTGCCCCCGCCGATCGAGACGATGGTCCTGATGCCGCGCTGGGCCAGCCAGGGAAGTTCGCGCTCCAGGAACGCGTCGATGCCGGGGCCCTGCAGGCCGACGGAGTTGAGTATGCCCGAGGGGGTCTCGGCCATGCGCGGGGTGGGCCGGCCGGCGCGCGGCGCCATGGTGATCGAGCGGGTGGTGAGGGCGCCGAGCCGGTGCAGGTCGAAGAACTGGGCCAGTTCGCGTCCTGAGGAGGCGCAGCCGGCCGCCGTGGTGATCGGGTTCGCCAGCTCTACATGCGCCAGAAAAGTCCGCATATCAACTGACATGTCGTGCTCCGCCTCCGGGGGCGCCCAGCGCGTCGAACGGGATGGTCCCCACGTCCTCGAACCGCACCCGCTCCCCCCGGAACACCGGGCCTTCGGCGCACGCCCTGACCATCCTCGTCGCCCCGTCCTCGCCGATGACGGGCAGCACGCACGTCATGCACACCCCGATGCCGCAGGCCATCGACTCCTCGACCGCGACCTGCACCGGGATGTCGAACTCCATCCCCACCGCCGTCACCGCCCGCAACGTCGCCATGGGCGCGCAGGCGTAGACCGCGTCGGCCCGCGTGTCGGCGATCACCGAGGGCAGCGCGTCGGTGACGGTGCCGCGCAGGCCGAGTGAGCCGTCCTCGGTGGTCAGCGTCGTCGTCTCGGCCATCCTGCGGGCCCGCATCGCGCCGAAGACCCGCTCGGCCTCCGCTCCCCCGATCACGAAGTCGACCCGGCAGCCCCGCGCCAGCAGCGCGTCGGCCAGCGGGAACAGCACGGCCGAGCCGTAGTCGGAGCCCACCAGCACGCAGTGCGCCGGATCGCGCGGCAGCGGGAACGGCCGCCCGAGCGGCCCGACCAGGTCGAGCGTGTCCCGCGCGCGCCGCTCGGCGAGCCAGGCCGTGCCGGGCCCGCCGGTGGTGAAGACCAGCTCGACCGTGCCGCCGTAGTCGGCCTTGACGTCGTGGATGAAGAACGCCCGGCGCGTCACCATCGAGGTGTAAGCCCCTCCGACCGCCACCGACACGAAGTGACCGGGGCGGTAGCGCTCGGCTATGCCCGGCGCCACCACCGTCAGCGCATGGTAGGCGTCGACGCGGCGCGTCGTCAGCACCGTGCCAGTCACCTGCACCGGAGTGCCGGCCAGTCGTCTTCACCTCCCGCCCCGGGGGTCGTAAGGGGTCAGCCCCTGAGTGCCTGCGCGTGTTCCTGGAGCGACCGTACGCCCACATCGCCCCGGACGATCGCCTGGATGCCCGCCGCCGCCGCGGCGAGTCCCGCGACCGTGGTGATGCACGGGATGCCGCGCAGCACCGCGGCGGTGCGGATCTCGTAGCCGTCGAGCCGCGGACCGGACTGCCCCGGGCTGCCGAAGGGCGTGTTGATGATCAGATCGACCTCGCCGTCGAGAATGCACTGCACGCTCGTTGGCTCACCTCCGGGCCCCGTCCCCTCGCTGTGCTTTCGCACGATCTTGGCATGGACGCCGTTGCGGCGCAGCACCTCGGCCGTGCCCTCGGTGGCCAGGATCTCGAACCCGAGGTCCGCGAGCGCCTTCACAGGGAAGATCATCGCACGCTTGTCGCGATTGGCCACGGACACGAACGCGCGTCCTTTGGTCGGGAGCTCACCATAGGCGCCCGCCTGCGACTTCGCGAACGCGACGCCGAAGAAGGCATCGATGCCCATGACCTCGCCCGTGGAGCGCATCTCGGGCCCGAGCACGATGTCGACGCCGCGGAAACGGTTGAACGGCAGCACCGCCTCCTTGACCGCGATGGAGGAGTCGAGCGGCAGCGTGCCGCCGTCGCCGGTCGCGGGCAGCATGCCTTCCTCGCGCAGCTGCGCGATCGACGCGCCGAGCATCACCCGGGAGGCCGCCTTGGCCAGCGGCGCGGCCGTGGCCTTGGACACGAACGGCACCGTACGGCTGGCCCGCGGGTTGGCCTCCAGGACGTAGAGGACGCCGGAGGACATGGCGTACTGGACGTTCAGCAGCCCGCGTACCCCCACCCCGGAGGCGATGGCCTCGGTGGCGGCGCGAATGCGCTTGATGTCGTTGCTGCCGAGCGTGATGGGCGGCAGCGCGCAGGCCGAGTCGCCGGAGTGGATGCCGGCCTCCTCGATGTGCTCCATCACGCCCCCGAGGTAGAGCTCCTCGCCGTCGTAGAGGGCGTCGACGTCGATCTCGGTGGCCTCGTCGAGGAACTTGTCCACCAGCACCGGATGGCCGCCCTCCTGGGCCGCCATGTAGGTGGTCAGCGTCTCGTCGTCGTAGACGATGGCCATGCCGGCCCCGCCCAGCACGTAGGAGGGCCGCACGAGCACGGGGTAGCCGATGTCCTCGGCGATCTCCAGCGCCTCGGAGACGGTCAGCGCCGTGCCGTGCTTGGGCGCGGGCAGGCCCGCCTCGGCCAGCACCCTCCCGAACGCGCCGCGCTCCTCGGCCAGGTGGATCGACTCCGGCGAGGTGCCGACCACGGGCACGCCCGCGTCCTTCAGCGCCTGCGCGAGCCCCAGCGGGGTCTGGCCGCCGAGCTGCACGATCACGCCCGCCACCGGCCCGGTCTGCTGCTCGGCGTGCACGACCTCCAGGACGTCCTCCAGGGTGAGCGGCTCGAAGTAGAGCCGGTCGGAGGTGTCGTAGTCGGTGGAGACGGTCTCGGGGTTGCAGTTGACCATGACGGTCTCGAACCCGGCCCGCGACAGCTCGAACGAGGCGTGCACGCACGCGTAGTCGAACTCGATGCCCTGGCCGATGCGGTTGGGCCCGGAGCCGAGGATGATGACCTTCTCCCGCTCGCCGTAGGGGACCTCGCTCTCCTCGTCGTAGGTGGAGTAGAGGTAGGGGGTCTTCGCGGCGAACTCGGCGGCGCAGGTGTCGACGGTGTTGTAGACCGGCCGCAGCCCGAGCGCGTGCCGCAGGTCGCGCACCCGCGCCTCGTCGATGCCGCGGACCTCGCCGATCTGCACGTCGCTGAACCCGTGGCGCTTGGCGCGTTCGAGCACCTCCACGGTCAGCTCGGGCGCGGCGGCGACCGCCTCGGCCTCCTCCTGCAGCAGGAAGAGCTGGTCGATGAACCACGGGTCGACGCGCGTGGCCTCGAACAGCTCGCCGGGCGTGGCGCCGGCCCTGATGGCCTCCTGCATGGTGCGCAGCCGCCCGTCGTGCGGCGTGCGGCACTCGGCCAGCAGGTCGTCCTTCGGCCGCACGTCGCCGGCCCAGGTGAAGGAGGAGTCCTTCTTCTCCAGCGACCGCAGCGCCTTCTGCAGCGCCTCGGGGAAGGAACGGCCGATGGCCATGGCCTCGCCGACCGACTTCATGTGCGTGGTCAGCGTACGGTCGGCGCCCCTGAACTTCTCGAACGCGAACCTCGGCACCTTCACCACGATGTAGTCGAGCGTCGGCTCGAAGGAGGCCGGGGTCTCCTTGGTGATGTCGTTGGGGATCTCGTCGAGGGTGTAGCCGATGGCCAGCTTGGCCGCGATCTTCGCGATCGGGAAGCCGGTGGCCTTGGAGGCGAGCGCGCTGGAGCGCGACACGCGCGGGTTCATCTCGATGACGATCATGCGGCCGGTGCGCGGGTCGACCGCGAACTGGATGTTGCAGCCGCCGGTGTCGACGCCGACCTCGCGGATGACGGCGATGGCGACGTCGCGCATGTTCTGGTATTCGCGGTCGGTCAGGGTCAGCGCGGGCGCGACCGTGACGCTGTCGCCGGTGTGGACGCCCATCGGGTCGATGTTCTCGATGGAGCAGACGATGACCACGTTGTCGTGCCGGTCGCGCATGACTTCGAGCTCGTACTCCTTCCAGCCGAGGATCGACTCCTCCAGGAGCACCTCGGTGGTCGGCGAGGCGTCGAGGCCCGCCCCGGCGATGCGCCGCAGGTCCTCCTCGGTGTGGGCGAACCCGGACCCGGCGCCGCCCATGGTGAACGACGGCCTGACCACCACCGGGTAGCCGAGCTCGCCGGCGGCGGCCAGGCACTCGTCCATCGTGTGGCAGATGGCCGACCTGGCCGACTCGGCGTTGAGCCCGTGCTCGCGGGCGACCTTGGCGACGATCTCCTTGAACCGTTCACGGTTCTCGCCCGCCTGGATCGCCTCGACGTCGGCGCCGATGAGCTCGACGTCGTACGTGTCGAGAACGCCCGACTCGTGCAGCGCGACCGCCGTGTTGAGTGCCGTCTGCCCGCCCAGCGTCGGCAGCAGCGCGTCGGGGCACTCCTTGGCGATGATCTTCTCGACGAACTCGGGTGTGATGGGCTCGACGTACGTGGCGTCGGCGAACTCCGGGTCCGTCATGATCGTCGCGGGGTTGCTGTTGACCAGGACGACGCGGAAACCCTCGTCCCGCAGCACCCGGCACGCCTGGGTGCCGGAGTAGTCGAACTCGCACGCCTGACCGATCACGATCGGCCCGGAGCCGATCACCAGGACCGACCTGATGTCCTCACGCTTGGGCACGGGTCATGACCTCACAGAACTCATCGAAAAGGTACGCGGCGTCGTGCGGACCGGCTGCGGCCTCGGGGTGGTACTGGACGCTGAAGGCGGGCCGCTCCAGCAGGCGAAGACCCTCCACGCAGCGGTCGTTGAGGTTGACGTGGCTGACCTCGGCCGGCCCGTACGGCGTCTCGAACGGCCCGTCGAGCGGCGCCTCGACCGCGAACCCGTGGTTGTGCGCCGAGATCTCCACCTTCCCGGTGCGCACGTCCTGCACCGGCTGGTTGACCCCCCGGTGCCCGTAACGCAGTTTGTACGTGGGAAGGCCGAGGGCCCGCCCGAAGAGCTGGTTGCCGAAGCAGATGCCGAAGAAGGGCACCTTGGCCTCCAGCACCTTACGCAGCGCCGTCACGTCGGCGGTGGCGGGGTCGCCGGGGCCGTTGGAGAAGAACACGCCGTCCGGCTGGACCGCCATGATCTGCTCGAAGGTGGCGGCCGCGGGCAGCACGTGCACCTCGCAGCCGCGCTCGGCCAGCCGCTGCGGCGTCATGCCCTTGATGCCCAGGTCGACGGCCGCCACGGTGAACGTCTTCGCCCCGGCCGCGGGCACGACGTAGGGCTCGGGGGTGGCGACCTGCGCGGCCAGGTCGGCGCCCTCCATGCCGGGCGAGCGGCGCACCCGCTCGACCAGCTCCTCGACGGGCTCCGCCGGGCGGGTGAAGATGCCGGCGCGCATGGCGCCGCGCTCGCGCAGGTGGCGGGTGAGGGCGCGGGTGCCGGGCATGGCGATGCCGACGACGCCCTGCTCCTTGAGGTAGGCGTCGAGCGAGCGGTTCGCCCGCCAGTTGGAGACCACCCTGGACGGCTCGCGCACGACGTAGCCGGCCACCCAGACGCGCGAGGACTCGGGGTCGTCGTCGTTGACGCCCGTGTTGCCGATGTGCGGGGCCGTCATGGCGACGATCTGCCGGTGGTAGGACGGATCGGTCAGGGTCTCCTGGTAGCCGGTCATGCCGGTGTTGAAGACCATCTCGCCGAACGTCTCGCCGTCGGCGCCGTACGAGGTCCCGTGGAAGACGCGGCCGTCCTCCAGAACGAGCACCGCCCCTGAGCCCTCGGCGTGCCCCCCTGCGGGCGTGGAGCCGCTTCGCGGCAGGTTGTCGTTCACGTCAGCAGCGCTGTCGTTCACACCAGCTTCCCTTCGAGAACGGTCGGCCTGCCGCGCAGGAACGTGGCCACTACCCGGCCCGGCAGCGTCATGCCCTCGTAGGGCGTGTTCCTGCTCTTCGACGCGAAGGCGGAGGGCTCGACCTGGGTGCGGCCGGACGGGTCGTACACCATGATGTTGGCCGGCTCGCCCGCCTCCAGCGGACGGCCCTGGGCAGGCAGGCGGCCGATGCGCGCGGGCAGCGCGGACATGCGCTGCGCGACGCCCGCCCAGTCGAGCAGGCCGGTCTCGATCATGGCCTCCTGGACGACGCTGAGCGCCGTCTCCAGGCCGACCATGCCCATGGCCGCGGCCGGCCACTCGGTCTCCTTGTCCTCGACCGGGTGGGGCGCGTGGTCGGTGGCCACGATGTCGATCGTGCCGTCGGCCAGCGCGGCGCGCAGCGCCTCCACGTCGGCGCGGGTGCGCAGCGGCGGGTTGACCTTGTAGATCGGGTTGTAGGCCCCCACGGGCGACTCCTCGACCAGGCCGTCGGTGAGCAGCAGGTGGTGGGGGGTGACCTCGGCGGTGACGTTCCAGCCCTTGGACTTGGCCCAGCGGATGATCTCGACGGAGCCTGCCGTGGAGACGTGGCACACGTGCAGCCGGGAGCCGACGTGGGCGGCCAGCAGGCAGTCGCGGGCGATGATCGCCTCCTCGGCGACCGCGGGCCAGCCTGTCAGGCCGAGCCTGCCGGAGACGACGCCTTCGTTCATCTGGGCGCCGGCGGTGAGCCTGGGCTCCTGGGCGTGCTGGGCGACGACGCCGTCGAACGCCTTGACGTATTCGAGCGCCCGGCGCATCAGGACGGCGTCGTCGACGCACTTGCCGTCGTCGGAGAAGACCCGCACGCGGGCGGCCGAGTCGGCCATCGCGCCCAGCTCGGCCAGTTGCCGGCCCTCCAGGCCGACCGTGACGGCGCCGACCGGGTGCACGTCGCAGTGGCCGTGCTCGCGGCCGAGCCGCCACACCTGCTCGACCACGCCGGCGGTGTCGGCGACAGGCGAGGTGTTGGCCATCGCGTGCACCGCGGTGTAGCCGCCGCGGGCCGCCGACTGGGTGCCGGTCTGCACGGTCTCGGCGTCCTCCCGGCCCGGCTCGCGCAGGTGGGTGTGCAGGTCGACCAGCCCGGGGAGCGCGATCGCGCCCCCGCCGTCGAACGCCCCCGGCGCGTCCAGGCCCGGCGCCACCTCGGCGATCACGCCGTCGTCGATCCGGATGGACACCGGCTCGCCGCCGAGAATCCTGACGTTCTTGATGATCATCGTGCCTCCTTCGCCGGCACAATGGTGGGAACGCTGTGCCCGCCGGTTGGTTCGCTGCGCTCTGTCACGTGGTCTCTCCCCCGAGCAGCAGGTAGAGGACGGCCATGCGGATGGTGACGCCGTTGGCGACCTGCTCCACGATCGTCGAGCGCGCCGAGTCGGCCACCTCCGCGGCGATTTCCATGCCCCGGTTCATCGGCCCGGGATGCATCACGATCGCGTCGTCCGGCATCTTGGCGAAGCGGTCGCGGTCGAGCCCGTAGCGGCGCGAGTATTCGCGCTCGCTCGGGAAGTACGCGGCGTTCATGCGCTCCTTCTGCACCCGCAGCATCATCACCACGTCGGACTTCGGCAGCACCGCGTCGAGGTCGTAGGAGACCTCGCACGGCCAGGTGCCGACGGAGACGGGCAGCAGGGTGGGCGGCGCCACCAGCGTGACCTCGGCGCCGAGCGTGCCGAGCAGCAGCACGTTGGAACGGGCGACCCGGCTGTGCAGCACGTCGCCGACGATGGTGATCTTTCGCCCTTCGAGCGCGCCCAGGCGGCGCCGCATGGAGAAGGCGTCGAGCAGCGCCTGCGTCGGGTGCTCGTGGGTGCCGTCGCCGGCGTTGACGACGCTGCCGTGCACCCAGTTGGCCAGGCGGTGCGGCGCGCCCGACGAACCGTGGCGGATGACGACCGCGTCGGCCCCCATGGCCTCCAGGGTGAGGGCGGTGTCCTTGAGCGACTCGCCCTTGGACACGCTCGACCCCTTGGCCGAGAAGTTGATCACATCGGCGGACAGCCGCTTGGCCGCCGCCTCGAACGAGATGCGCGTGCGGGTCGAGTCCTCGAAGAAGAGGTTGACGACCGTGCGCCCGCGCAGCGTGGGCAGCTTCTTGATGGAACGTTCCGAGACACTCGCCAGTTCCTCGGCGGTGTCGAGGATGAGCAGCGCGTCGTCCTTGGTGAGGTCACCGGCGGAGATCAGATGCCCTTTCACCTGGCGCCTCCCTTCATCAGCACGACGGCGTCGCGCCCGTCGGTCTCCTGCAGGTAGACCTTGACCTTCTCGCTCTTGGCGGTCGGCAGGTTCTTGCCGACGTAGTCGGCGCGGATGGGCAGCTCGCGGTGGCCGCGGTCGACCAGCGTGGCGAGCTGCACGGCGGTGGGCCTGCCGAGGTCGTTGAGCGCGTCGAGCGCGGCCCGCACGGTGCGGCCGGAGTAGAGCACGTCGTCGACGAGGACCACGACCTTGCCGTCGATGCCGTCGGGCGGCAGCTCGGTGTGGCCGAGCGGCCGGGCGGGCTTGAGCCGCAGGTCGTCGCGGTACATCGTGATGTCGATCGAGCCGACGGGGATCTTGACGCCTTCGAACTGCTCGACGCGGTCGCCGAGCCGGCGGGCCAGCGTCGCGCCGCGGGTCGGGATGCCGAGGAGGACGACATCGTCGGCGCCTTTGGTCCGTTCGAGGATTTCGTGCGCGATCCTGGTCAGCGCCCGGTGGATGTCGGGGGCCTCCAGCACGGCACGGGAATCGGACATGACGAATCTCACCACCTTTCCCGCCTCACGGGACGGGTCTTAAAGGGTGTTGGTCGGGAGACACAGTACCAGGGGCTACCAGCCACAACGCGAGCACCCTTCCGGAACGCCGCGACGGCTCCCCTACAGGGGGTGACCGGCATTCCCGGGTTCGTGCGCCCCACGCCCGCCTCGAGATCGGGTAGATCTCCCGCCTTCCGCCGTGTGGCGCGTTTCCGCGCGGGCAGGTCTGGGAGGGCTTGACGGACGACCGTTCATGTCCGGCTTTTGGGGGGGATAGAGCGAAGATGACCTTTCATGTCGATTCGGAGGTCGGGCGGCTGCGCCAGGTCCTCCTCCACAAGCCCGACCTGGCGCTCAAGAGGCTGACCCCCACCACCAAGGACGCGTTCCTCTTCGACGACGTGCTGTGGGTCCAGCGCGCGATGGAGGAGCACGAGGAGTTCCGGCAGGTGCTCACCGGCCGCGGCATCAAGGTGTACGAGCTGGCCGACCTGCTGCGCGAGACCGTCGACATCCCCGAGGCGCGCAAGCACATCCTCGACGCGGTCATCGACGAACGCTGGCTCGGCCCGGCCGCCATCGACGACATCCGCAACACCCTCGACGGCATGGACGCCGCCACGCTGCAGCTCTACCTGACGGGCGGCATCACCAAGGACGAGCTGATCGCCATGGGCTGCGCACCCAAGTCGGTCACCTTCCACACCACGCCCGGCGACGGCTTCATCCTGCCGCCGCTGCCCAACCACCTGTTCACCCGCGACACGTCCTGCTGGATCTACGACGGCGTGTCGATCAACGCCATGCGCAAGAAGGCCCGCATGCGCGAGACGGTCAACATGGAGGCCGTCTACATGTTCCACCCGACGTTCGCCGGCGGCTTCGACCGGCCCGGCCGGGGCGGCTACCACTGCTGGATGCCCGGCCAGGCGGTGGCGCCCGCCACCCTCGAAGGCGGCGACGTCCTCGTGATCGGCAACGGCGCGGTGCTGATCGGGATCAGCGAGCGCACCCGGCCGCAGGCGGTCGAGATGCTGGCGCAGCGGCTGTTCAGAGCCGGCTCGGCGCGCAGCATCGTGGCGCTCGACATGCCGAAGGCGCGGGCGGTCATGCACCTCGACACGGTGATGACGATGCTGGACGTGGGGGTGTTCAGCAAGTACGCGGGGCTCGGGATGCTGCGCTCGTACACGATCGAGCCCGGCGACACCCCCAAGGAGCTGAAGGTCACCGACCACCCGCCGGAGGACATGCACCGGGCCATCGCCCGCGCCCTCGACCTGGACGACATCAAGGTGCTGACCCCCACCCAGGACGTGTACGCCGCCGAGCGGGAGCAGTGGGACGACGGCTGCAACGGGCTGGCGCTGGAGCCCGGCGTGGTCGTCGCCTACGAGCGCAACACCACCACCAACAACTTCCTGCGCGACAACGGCATCGAAGTGATCACCATCAGGGGCAGTGAGCTCGGCCGGGGCCGGGGCGGGCCCCGCTGCATGAGCTGCCCGCTCGAGCGGGACGCGGTCTAGGAGGACGAGATGCGGGTCATCGTCGCTCTGGGCGGCAACGCCGTACTGGAACGCGGCCAGAAGGCCGACGCCGACGTCCAGCTCGCCAACGTGCGCACGGCCGTCAAGACGCTCGCCCGGCTGGCCGTCGAGCACGAACTCGTCATCACCCACGGGAACGGCCCGCAGGTCGGCATGCTGGCGGTGGAGAGCAGCGCGGACCCCGACCTGAGCAGGCCGTACCCGCTCGACACGCTCGTCGCGCAGACGCAGGGCATGATCGGCTACTGGATGCAGCAGAACCTGCAGAACGCGCTGCCGGGCCGGCAGGTCCTCTCCATGGTCACGCAGACGCTGGTGACGGCCGTCGACCCCGCCTTCGAGCAGCCGGCCAAGTTCGTCGGCCGGGTCTACGACCAGGAGGAGGCCGAGAAGCTGGCCGCCGAGTACGGCTGGACCGTCGCGCAGGACGGCCCGCACTGGCGGCGGGTCGTGCCCTCCCCCACGCCGCGGCGCATCGTCGAGACCCGGCTGATCCGCAAGATGATCCGCGAGGGCGTGGTCGTCATCTGCGCGGGCGGCGGCGGCATCCCCGTCGTCCGCGACGAGTCCGGCCGGCTGATCGGCGTCGAGGCGGTCGTGGACAAGGACCTCACCGCCGCGCTGCTGGCCGAGTCGCTCGAATGCGACGCGTTCCTGATCCTCACCGACGTGCCCCGCGTGATGCGCGGCTTCGGCACGCCGCAGGAGACGGAGATCGCCCACACCACGCCGCACGAGCTGCGGACCATGGAGTTCCCCGCCGGGTCGATGGGGCCGAAGGTCGACGCCGTGTGCCGCTTCGTCGAGAACACCGGCGACATGGCCGCCATCGGGAAGCTTGACCAGGCCGAACGCATACTCGACGGCTCAGCGGGCACGATCGTCACACCCAACGGCAGGTGGCCGCTGACGAGCACGCTGTAGGGGGTGTCGGATGGCACTGGCCCAACGGCTCTTGCGTACCAAGCCGACCGAACGCATCATTGCCGAGGGTGGACGGGGCGAGGGCGGTGAGCTGCGGCGCACGATGTCGCTCTGGCAGCTCACGCTGTTCAGCGTGGGAGCCACGCTGGGCACCGGCATCTTCGTGATCCTCGGGCAGGCGGTGCCCAAGGCGGGGCCGGCGGTGGTGCTGTCGTTCCTGCTGGCGGCCTTCACCGCGCTGCTCTCCGCCCTGTCGTACGCCGAGCTGGCCGGGACGATCCCGGTGTCCGGCTCGTCCTACTCGTACGCGTACGCGACGCTGGGCGAGCTGGTGGCCTGGGTCTGCGGCTGGTGCCTGATGCTGGAGTACGCCGTCTCCGTGGCGGCGGTGTCCGTGGGCTGGGGCGAATATCTGAACTCGTTCCTGCGGTCGCTGGCCGGCTTCACCCTGCCCGATGCCATCACCCGCTCCCCCGGCCAGGACGGCGGCGTGGTCAACGTCACCGCGATCCTCATCGTCCTGCTGGCCACCTGGCTGCTGCTCCACGGGGCGTCGGAGAGCGCCAGGGCCAACGCGGTGTTCGTACTGATCAAGATCGCTGTTCTGCTGTTCTTCTGCGCGGTGGCGTTCACCGCGTTCAGGTCGGGCAACCTCGCGCCCCTCGCCCCGATGGGGGTGGCCGGCATCACCGCCGCAGCCTCCCAGGTGTTCTTCTCCTACATCGGCTTCGACGCCGCCTCGACCGCCGGCGAGGAGGCCAAGAACCCCAAGCGTGACCTGCCCCTCGCCATCGTCCTCTCCCTGGGTATCGTCACGCTCGTCTACGTGCTCGTCGCCCTGGCCGCCGTCGGCGCGATGCCGTGGACGGAGTTCGACCCCGAAAGCACCGAGGCCAGCCTGGCCTACATCGCCGACCTGGCCATGGGCGCCACCTGGCCCGGCCTGATCGTCTCCTTCGGCGCGGTCATCGCCATCGCCAGCGTCGTGATCACCGTCATGTACGGCCAGACCCGCATCCTGTTCGCGATGTCGCGCGACGGGCTCATCCCGCGCGTGTTCCAGAAGGTCGACCCGCGCCGCCAGGTTCCCGTCGCCAACACCTTCATCGTCGCCCTGTTCATCTCGGTGCTGGCCGGGCTCATACCGCTGGGGCAGCTCGCGGAGGCGACCAGCATCGGCACGCTGTTCGCCTTCGCCATCGTGAACGTCGGCGTGCTCGTGCTCCGCTATCGCAGCCCCGGGATACCGCGCAGCTTCCGCGTGCCGTTCTTCCCCGTCACGCCGGTGCTCGGCGCGATCTTCTGCCTGCTCGTCATGGCGGGGCTCGCGGGGGTCACCTGGCTGGCGTTCGCGCTGTGGATGCTGGTGGGCCTGGCCTGCTACTTCCTGTACGGCTATCGCCATTCGCGGCTGAATGCCGAGGTGGGCTGAATGAAGCTGGAGAACGTGCTGGCCGGATACACGCCCGGGTCGCGTGGCAGGGACGGGCTCGCGCTGGCCGTCCTGCTCAAGGAGCAGGCGGGCGGGCGCCTGACGGTGGCGACCGTGCTGCCGCCCGTCTGGTCGCCGCCAGGACCCGCCAGGGCGGAGGAGACCGCCTGGCGCGCCTACCTCGCCGAGCAGGCGTCCGCGGCGCTCGCGCAGGCCCGCGGGCTGGCGGGAGAGGACGCCGAGTACGTCAAGCACACGCACAGGGGCAGCGGGCGCGGCCTGGTGGAGCTGGCCCGTAAGCGCGGCGCGGACGTCGTGGTGATCGGCTCGGCCCCGCGCGGCCGCAGGGGCCGCATCACCCTGGGCAGCACGGCCGACCAGTTGCTGCACTCCTCCTCCGTTCCCGTCCTGCTCGCTCCCCGCGGATACGGCGAACAACCTCCCGCGGCCTTCGAGCGCCTCACCGTCGCCTACCGGCGCGGCCCCGGCGGCGACGCGGCGGTCAAGGACGCGGCCAGGGCGGCCGCGCGGCTCGGCGTGGCCCTGCGGCTGGTCACGCTGGTGGTCAGCAGCGGCAGGCGGGCGCGGGTCGAGGAGGAGATGCTCGTACGCCTGCGCGACCAGGCCGCGGCCGACCTGCGGACGGCCGCACGGGGGCACCGGCGGAGGTTGTCCGTGGAGGCCGAGGTGCTGGAGGGCCGGAGTGTGGCCCAGGCGCTCGGCGCTGCCTCGTGGCTCGCCGGCGAGATGATCATATGCGCTTCCAGCGCCACCGGGCCACTCAGACGGGTCTTCCTCGGCGACACGTCCATAAAGATCGTCAAGGCCGCGACATGTCCTGTCATGGTGCTCACTCGCCAGACGTGAGTGGGCACGCTCCCTCGTCAAACTATGACGAAGTACGGACATTACTGTGACATCAGGGACGCTTGTGGCGATTCCTAACGGACCGGATTCGGCATCTTTTTTCCAATCAGCTTGACCTGGGGCGTCCACCCCTTTACCGTCACTGTGCGTAACCGCACTGCGCGGCGTTACCGGGGTAAACCCCGGCCGTGGCTACCGATGGTGCCGAGCATGGCACCAGACCCCCCGGTGGCCGGGCCATACGCCGCAAGGGAGCACAATCTACTGAGAGCGATACATACGAGAGCCGGGGGGCCACACGATGCCGTCTGAGTACGCAAAGTCGCTGGGTGCACGACTCCGCGCCATCCGCACCCAGCAGGGCCTGTCCCTGCATGGAGTCGAAGAGAAGTCGCGTGGCAGGTGGAAAGCCGTAGTCGTGGGCTCTTATGAGCGCGGCGACCGGGCTGTGACCGTACAGAAACTTGCCGAACTTGCCGACTTCTACGGGGTGCCCGTCTCCGAGTTGCTGCCGGGCGGCGCCGCCCCCAGCCCGCTCGGGCCGACACCCAAGCTTGTGATCGATCTGGAGCGCCTGGCGACTCTGCCGAAGGAGAAGGCGGGCGCGCTGGCCCGTTACGCCGCGACGATCCAGAGCCAGCGCGGCGACTACAACGGCAAGGTGTTGTCGATCCGCCAGGAGGATCTGCGCTCCCTGGCCGTGATCTACGACAAGTCGCCCAGTGAGCTGACCGAGGAGCTCATCAGCTGGGGCGTTCTCGACGCCGAGGCTCGCCGGGCCGTCGAGTCGTTCTGAGGCCGGCTCCTCCGGGATTGCTCGTTTCGAGGCCACCCGTCCGAGGCATGTGGGCTCGCCGCTTTCCGGCGAGCCCATCGGCCTTCCCCCGGACCCCACCGCTCCACCTGGCCGCACCCGGCCCGCAACGGCAGTGCCGCCCTGGGCGACCTCGCCACTGACCGGGACGTGCCGCAACACGCGTAACAATTCCGGCACGGGACGCGGCAGCCGCCTGGGCGACCAGCCTTGAGGCAGCGGGAACCTCGGTCGACCCGTATGTCGAACAGCCGAGCCGTACGGCAGGAAAGCCGAGCCCACGCCCCTCAGGGCCGGCTGGAACCACCCAGAGAAGTCCCGGCGGTGAGGCCCTGGGCGAAGAAGCCGGAGAACCCGGCAGAGATCGCGCCGCGCCGAAGAACCGGCAGAAGTCGCATGGGCACGGAACAACCGGCAGAGACCACGGCGGCGCGGAAGAAGCCGGTGGAGGTTGCGCGGGCGTGCGGAACTCCGCCACGTCGCCGGACAGGGCTCGGGCGCGAACAGTCCGGTGCAGCATTGAGAGACCGGTCGACGGCGCGACCGGGAGGCCGGAGCCCGGGTGAGGGATCAGCCTGCCAGCGGGACGTCCGCGGGAAGCTGCGGCTGGCCGGGGAGGCCGAGCAGGTCTTCGATGGTGCAGACGAAGGTCTCCGCCTCGGCCATGATCTCGTCGGCGTCGGCCGCGCTGATCTTGCGGACCATGCCGGCCTCGGCGGCGGCCCGCTTGGCGGCGCTGGCCGCGAAGTAGGCGGCCCACTCGGCCAGGTGGGGCTCGGCCTCGGGGAGCAACTCCCACGCGCTGCGCAGACGGCGCCTGCGGCCCTCCATGGGTTGTGGACGGGCGGCCAGGATCGCCGCCGCGGCCCTGAGGGCGGCGAGGTGGGCGGCCACATAGCGGGATGCCGGGGTGCGGGCGCCGCTCGCCTCCGCCAGGCAGGAACGTGAATCGGTCAGGTGTGCCCGAACCGCAGCCGACAGCCGGGGCCCGGGCGTTTCTCTAGGCCGTGGTGCCATTGTGCGCGCCTCCTTCGGAGTCGTGGGCAGGCGGCCGGCGTTCCGCCGGTGGAGTCAATATTCGCAGATGCCACCGACATTTCCGCCGGGCCGGCCGGACGAGGAGCTTCCCCTCTCCCCGTCCGGCCAGGACACGCCCGTTCGTCTCCGCCGACGACGAGGACGTGCCCTTCGCCCGTGGAGCCTGGCCGCGGGGATCGCTTGGGGAAGCGAACCACCCGCGACCAGGCCCAGGTGACGCCGAGCCGCGAGCCTCACCGTCACTGGATCGAACATAATTTCGATCACGTTCGGTGTCAACCGAATCCACGAACACAGGTTCGATGACCATGGACGAAAAGGGCCGCGTGGCGCCGGACCCGCACAAGAGCCCACACAGAAGGATTCATACGGAAGTACCCGCACAGAAGGGCCACACAGAAGGGCCACACAGAAGGGCCCACTGGAAGCACCCGCGGGAAGGACCTCCCGGGAGGACCCGCGGAAGGGCTCACGGAAGGGCTCACGGAAGGGCTCACGGAAGGGCTCACGGAAGGGCTCACGTAGGACCCGTGGAGGGCTTGCGGCAAGGGCTCGCGGAAGGACCTCGTCAGAAAAGGCTCGCGCACGAGAGACCGCCGCCGCCGCAGATGGGCACGCGGCGGCGGCTCAGGGCCGTGGAAAGGGCGCCGAGGCGGCCAGGAGGCTGTCAGACGCCCGTCAAGAGGCGGAGATCGCCCCTGACGGGCAGAGGGTCACGGCACGGCGCACGGCCTCCTCCTGGCCTTCGGGCGCCGTCTCACGCAACAGCACCACCGTGCCCTCGTCCTCGCTCTGGTCGAACACCTCCGGCAACGTCAGCGCGCACATGCCGGCACCGATGCACACCGTGGTATCTGCCTTGATCTTCATGATGACCTACCAAGTGACAGGGAGGCGGTGCACTCCATAGATGGTCATGTCCGAGCGCATCGGCACCTCCTCGGGCGTTACCGCCAAGCGTAGGCCAGGCAGGCGCCGCAGCAGCGCAGGGTAGGCGATGCGCATCTCCGCCCGGGCGAGCTGCTGGCCGAGGCACTGGTGGATGCCGTGGCCGAAGCTCATGTGGCCCCCGGCCGGCCGGGTGAGGTCGAGGCGGTCGCCGCCGGGGTAGCGCGACGGGTCGCGGTTGGCGACAGGCAGGTGCAAGCCGACCGCCTCCCCCTCCTTGATGAGGTTGCCCGCGATCTCGACGTCCTCCGTCGCGACCCTGAAGGGGCCGAGGTGGATGATGGACAGGTAGCGCAGCAGTTCCTCGACGCCGTTGTCCACCACCGACGGGTCGTCGCGCATGGCGGCGAGCTGGTCGGGGTTGGTGAGCAGCGCGTACGTCCCCAGCCCCAGCATGTTGGCGGTCGTCTCGTGCCCGGCGATCAGCAGCAGCAGCGCGACCCCCGTCAGTTCCTCGTCGTCGAGCTCCCCGCCCTCGGTGAGCCCGCTCAGCAGGTCGTCGGCCGGCTTCTCGTGCTTGCGCTGGATGAGCCCGTGCAGATAGGCCGCGATCCGGCCCAGCGCCGCCGTCACGTTGTCGGCCTTGGTCTCCAGGTTGACCAGGATCTTGGAGTCCTCCTGGAACTGGCCGCGGTCCTCGTACGGAACCCCGAGCAGCTCGCAGATGACCAGCGACGGGATCGGCAGCGCGAACGCCTCGACGAGGTCCACGGGCCCGCCGGCGGCCTCCATCTCATCCAGGCAGGCGTTCGTGATCTCGTGGATCCTCGGCTCCAGCGCCTTCATCCTGCGCACGGTGAACTGACCGGTCAGCAGCTTGCGGTAGCGCGTGTGCTCGGGCGGGTCCGTAGGCAGGAAGAAGCCCCGCGGCATCCCCTTGCTGCGCTCCTCGACCAGGTCGACCATGGAGGCGATCGGCGGGTGCTTCTTCTCCGGCGCATTGCTGAAGCCCGGGTGGGCCAGTACGGCGCGGGCCTCCGCGTGGCCGGTCACCAGCCAGCCGACATGGCCGTCGGCGTACGTCAGGCGGTGCATCGGAGCCCGCTGCCGCAGCTCCGCGACCTCGTCCGGCGGGTCGAACGGGCGCTGCCTCGTCATGGGCAGGGTGAGGTCGGACATGTCTTTGCTCCTTTCCGAGCGACATGTCCAGAAAACCTCATTGAATGCAAAATTGCAACCAGTGAAAATCGTAATGGCATGCAGTAGAGTTCCGGCATGGTGGGGTTGCGGGAGCGCAAGAAGAGGCGCACACGCCGGGCGCTGATCGAGTCCGCGATTCGGTTGTTCGGCGAGAAGGGCTTCGAGGAGACCACGCTGGCGGAGATCGCCGCGGGGGCCGACGTGTCGACGCGCACGTTCTTCAGCTACTTCGCGAGCAAGGAGGACGTGGTCTTCTACGACACGGACGAGCGCATGGAACTGGTGCTGTCGTTGCTGCGCAGGGAGCCCGGGATGACACCCGCCGACCTGCTGCTCCGTATCGTCGACAGCTCACTCGCCTGGTCGAGCGCGCAGGAGGAGCTCACCTTCGAGGACGCCGAGCTGCGGCTGCGGCTCATCCTGACGGAGCCGACGCTGCAGGCTCGGGCGCTGATGGTGCTGTTCGACACCCAGCTCGAGGTGGCGCGGGCGCTGCACGAGGCCTACTCCGACGAGCTGAGCCTGATCGAGGCGTCCGCCGCGGTGGGCGCGCTGTTCGGGTCGGTGAAGCTGGCGGTGATCGCCAATCTGGAGAAGAACCGGTCCCTGGAGCAGATCTGGGACACCGCGCGCCGGGCCGCCGACGTCGCGCTGGCAGGGCTGCGATCACTCGACTAGCATCGCGCACACGGCTTCTGGGGGCGGTCCACCGCCGAGGCGGAAGAGGAGTGCGCATGGCAGAGGACGGCCACCGGCGGCGGTCCACCGATCTGGTCCTGCTGGCGCTCGGGCCGCTTTTGGCACCGGTGTACGCGGCCGTCAACTACGCGGCCATCAAGGCGGGTGTGCGGGCGGAGGTCACCGGCCCCGAGTGGGAGGGCGACCCGCCCGCCGCAGGCGAGATGACGGCGCTGGGCACCGACCTCTGGCGGCTGACCGTGTGGATCGCCCTGTTCATGGGGCTCGTGGCGGTGGTCTACCTGGTCATGGGCGTGCTGCTGCGGCGGCGTTCCCGCGGCCGCACAGTGATCATGGTGCTCTCGGGCGTCCTCATCGTCCCGTACTCGCTCGTGTTCTTCGTCGCTTTGGCGAACCCCGTACTCGCCCTGGCGGGGCTGTATGACACCCCTGACTTCTCCGCGGGGGTGCCGGGCTGGCAGGCGGCCACACCGCTCATCGTGCTCGTGGCAGGGCTGGCACAGGCGGTGGGGATGGCGATGGCGAGCTCGGCCGGCCGGCGCGCGGCGCGGGCAGGCGTGGAGCCCGCCCGCTGAGCCGCCGCTCACCCGAGCGCAGGGATCACGCGCGCTTGAACTTGCCCCGCACGTGCACCGGCACACCCTTGCCGAGCATGCCGGGAAGCTCCTCGGCGACGTTCATCGGCATGCGCACGCAGCCGTGCGAGGCCGGGTGGAGCGGCACGGACAGCGCCCCGTGGAAGGCGATGCCGCCGTTGAAGAAGATCGGGTTGTACAGCTGGCCCAGGTAGGACTTGTGCCACCCGCTCGCGCGCCACGTCGTCCTGTAGTTGCCGGTCGGCGTCGTGGCCGAGCCGCAGAAGCGCTGCCGTTTGCCCTGCCACACGGCCGTCTCGCAGTAGGCGATGCCACTGCCGGACGACACGTGGGTGATGAGCTTGGCCTCACCCTTGACGTACATGACCATGACCTGCCTCGTCAGGTCGACCTCGGCGCGGGTCGGCTTGCCGTTCCTTGCCAGCACCCTCGGGGTCTTCGGGGTCTCCAGCGCCTCCCAGGTGCGCCTGGCGATGGTGCTGGTCGGCTTGATGCCGTTGACCTTCTGGAACGCCCACACGGCGGCCAGCGTCGTGCCGCCGTATTTCCCGTCCGCCTTGCCGGGGCGGTAGCCCAGCCCGGTCAGGCGCTCCTGCATCCAGGTGACGGCCTTGCCCTTCGCGCCGAGCTTGAGCGTCCTGCGCGGCGCGGCGACCGTCGCGGCGGGCACGGCGGCGGCGGGGGCGCCCTGCGCGCCCACCGTGGAAGTCGCCGTGGGGGTCGTGGTGGTCGTCGGCGTCAGCACTGGTGACGACGCGTGCGTACGTTGCGGCGCCTGCGTGCCGCAGCCCGAGACGATGACGGCGCCCGCCGTCAGGAGAGCAGCTACCCCGGGTAGCCGTCGAGCCCCCACGTGTACCACCTCTCACCCGAGTAACGAACGGATCAGTGGACCTTACACCACTCACCATGATTCGGTAATCAAGCCTTCATCCTGTTTAGAGTGTGTCCATGTCTGAGAAGTTGCCCGCCAATGCAGTCATTGTGGAATCAGCGCTTCGCCAACTCGGGGCGAGCGGCGAGATCGTCGTCCTGCCGGAGAAGGCCCCCACGGCCGCGACCGCCGCGGCCCAGCTTGGGTGCGAGGTCGGGGCCATCGCCAACAGCCTGATCTTCGACGCAGACGGCGGGCCGCTGCTCGTGCTGACGAGCGGCGCGCACCGGGTGGACGTCGAGCTGATCGCCCGCACGGCGGGCGTCTCCCGGGTACGCCGGGCGACGCCGGAGTTCGTCAGGGCCGCCACCGGCCAGCCCATCGGCGGCGTCGCGCCGGTGGGGCACCCGGCGCCCGTGCCGACGCTGGTGGACACCTGGCTGAGCAAGCACGAGGTGGTCTGGGCCGCCGGCGGGCACCCGCTGACCGTGTTCCCGACCACGTTCGACGAGTTGGTGCGCATCACCGGGGGCACCCCCGCGGACGTCGAGTAGTGTGCGACGGGTGATCGAGTTTCGCGGGGTCGGTCCCGCCGGGTTCACCGAACGGCTTGAGACGGTGATCTCCATCTACACGGCCGCGATGAACCCGCCCGCGGACCAGGTCGCCGGCCGCAAGACCATCATGCGAAACCATGGGACATATCCCCATTTTCGGTGTTATTTCGCTGAATTGCGTGATTCATCCCCACAGCTACCCACTTCCGAACCCCAAACCGTGGGCTTCGCGTACGGATTCCGGGGTGCGCCGGGGCAATGGTGGCATGACGTGGTTCTCCGGGCCCTGCAGGACGAACTGGGCCCGGAGACGGCCAACGCCTGGCTGGGCTTCGCCTTCGAGCTGGCCGAGATCCACGTCCACCCCGACTACCAGGGCAAGGGCATCGGCCGCAGCATGATCAGGACCCTGTGCGCGGGCCGTCCAGAACGCTCCGCCGTCCTGTCCACCCACGACCAGCCGACGGCCGCCCGCCACCTCTACGCGAGCATGGGCTTCACCGACCTGCTGTCGAGGTTCGTCTTCCCCGGCGGCTACGAGGAGTACGCGATCGCGGGCCGTCCCCTGCCCCTCCCCTGACGATCCGCACAACCGCCCGCCACGGCCCCTAAGCCCCCGGTGCAGCAAAATCCTTGATGACGACGTGACCTGTGGGTTTACCGCGCATGGCCGAGGGCATCATCCATGACAGAAAGTAACCGATCCTTTACTCAACGGCTACCGCCCGCGCCCGTCACCCGCCCGGTCCCCCTGCGGGCGGGTGGCGGGCCTTCCCCATGGCCCCAGTGCGGCCGGCCCACGCCTCGAACCACGTCTCCGGCCGGCATCGCGCCGTGACGGCGGCCCGCCCCGTGCGGGTCAGCGGGCGTCTCCCTGGAAGCGGCCGACCCCGGTCGGCGGGTGGCGTGCCGCCGGCTGTGCCGTAACGGATGGGCGCCGAACGGCGCGGACACCCACGCCCGGCGGAGGACCACGACGGGCGCCGCGCCAGGCGGGACAGCCCGCGACAGCACCGCGCAAGGCCGAGAACCACGACACATCACCACACCAGCGGCCAGCCGCGACGCAGCACCACACCCGGTGGAGAACCGCGACGCGCCGCGTCAGGCGGACAGGCGCATCCCGGACAGGCGCTGGAACACCTCGCGCGTGGCGCTGGAGCGGTTGAAGGTGATGAAGTGGATCCCCGGCGCGCCCTCGTCGAGCAGCCGCTGGCACAGCTCGGCCCCGTGCTCGATGCCGAGCCTCCGCACCGCGGCGGGATCGTCCTTGACCTCCTCGAAGCGCGCGGCCAGGCGGGGCGGGAACGGCGCCCCCGACAGCTGCTCCGAGCGGGCGATGGTGCTCATCTGCGTCACCGGCATGATGCACGGGATGATCGGCGTGTCGCACCCCTTGGCCGCCACCCGGTCACGCAGCCGCAGGTAGTCGTCGGCCTCGAAGAACATCTGCGTGATGGCGTAGTCAGCGCCTGCCCGGCACTTGCGGACGAAGTAGTCGGTGTCGGACTCGATGGACGGCGAGCGCGGGTGTTTGTAGGGGAACGCGGCCACGCCGACGCAGAAGTCGCCCGCCTGCCTGATCAGCCGCACCAGGTCTTCCGCGTAGAGCACGCCCTCGGGGTGCGGCACCCACTCGGCCGTCGGGTCGCCGGGAGGGTCTCCGCGCACGGCCAGGATGTTGCGCACCCCCGCGTCGGCGAAGCGCCCCACGAGGTGGCGCAGCTCCCGGACGGAGTGGTCGACCGCGGTGAAGTGCGCCACGGGGGTCAGCGTCGTGTCGCGCGCGATGCGCTCCACGATGTCGACCGTACGGTCGCGCGTGGAGCCGCCCGCACCGTAGGTCACCGACACGAACGTGGGCCGCAACGACTCGAGCTCCCTGATCGCCCGCCACAACAACCGCTCTCCCTCGTCGGTCTTCGGCGGGAAGAACTCGAAGGAGAACGACCGCCCGCCATCGGCGAGCAAGTCGCGGACGGTGGGGACACGTTCGGGAAAGAAGGAAGGTCGACCAAGCGCCATGGTCACCAGGCTACAGTGACGCCAGGTGAAGCAGCAGCCCGAAGGGGGCACCTGGAGATCCGTACGCCCGCTTCCGGCCACTAGTCTCAGTGTCATGACCACTGACGCCGCCCGCATGGACGTCCTGCGCCCGCAGGTGGAGCGCTCCCTCGCCGAGTTCGTCGAACGCAGGTTGCCGGCCGGGGGCGACGCCGCCTTCGCGCCGCTGCGCAGGGCCGCCGACGAGCTGCTGTCCGGCGGCAAGCGGCTGCGCCCGGCGTTCTGCTACTGGGGCTGGTTCGGCGCGGGCGGCATCGACGTCCCCGAGATCTTCACCGCCGCCGCCTCGCTGGAGCTGCTGCAGGCCAGCGCGCTCGTGCACGACGACGTGATGGACAAGAGCGACATGCGCAGGGGCATGCCGGCCGCCCACCGCCGTTTCGAGGCCATGCACGAGCAGTCCCGCTGGCACGGGTCGGCGCAGCAGTTCGGCGAGGGGGCGGCGATCCTGCTCGGCAACCTGCTGCTCATCTGGTCGGGCGAGATGTGGCGTACGAGCGGCCTGCCGGCCGCGTCCCTGGAGGCGGCCCAGCCCGTGCACGACCACATGCGCACCGAGCTGATGTGCGGCCAGTACCTCGACCTGCTGGAGCAGGCCAACGGGGAGAACACGTTCGAGTCGGCGCTGCGGGTGGCGCTGTTCAAGAGCGGCAAATACTCGGTGGAGCAGCCGCTCAGGCTCGGGATGGTGCTCGCCGGCGGCAAGCGCGCGCCGTGGATGGACGAGCTGTGCACCGGCTACGGCACTCGCGTCGGGATCGCCTTCCAGCTGAGGGACGACATCCTCGGGGTGTTCGGCGACCCGGCGCAGACGGGCAAGCCGGCGGGAGACGACCTGCGCGAGGGCAAGCGGACGATGCTCGTGGCCCGCACGCTGGCGGCGGCGTCCCCGGGGGCCGCGCAGACCGTCCGGCGGCTGCTCGGCGACCCTGAGCTGGACGAGTCCGGGGTCGCGACGCTGCGGGGCATCATCACCGACACCGGGGCGCTGCGGGAGTGCGAGGACCTGATCGGCGACTACCTGAGCCAGGCGCTGTCCGCCCTCGACGCGTCCCCGGTGACCGCCGAAGCCCGTTCGGCGCTGACCGAGCTGGCCATCGCGGCCACGTCCCGCAAGACCTGAGACGGCCCCGCCCGTTCCCGCCGCCGGACCCGATGTGCGCCGAGGGCCGCCGCGCCGGGTTCGCCGCGCGGATCCACCGGAGGCCGGGTACGCCGCGCGGAACCGCAGGAAGCCTGATCCGCCGCGCGGAACCGCAGGAAGCCTGATCCGCCGCGCGGAACCGCAGGAGGGAGGCGCCCGGGTGGGGGCGCCTCCGTAGGACGGCCGGAAAGGGGTCGGTCAGGAGGCAGCCAGGCGTTTGGCGAACTCGGCCGCCGCCGCCCCTGGATCGTCCGCGTCGGTGATGGCGCGCACGACGACCACCCGGCTCACCCCGTACGACATGATCTCGTCCAGGTTGGCGAGGTCGATGCCGCCGATCCCGAACCACGGCCGCGCGGTGCCGAGCGCCGCCGCGTGCCGCAGCAGCGGCGGGCCGGGAGCCGGGCGGCCGGGTTTGGTCGGAGTGGGCAGGATGGGGCCGCAGCAGAAGTAGTCGACGCCCTGCTCCACGGCCGCGGCGGACGCCTCGGCAGCGGAGTGGGTGGACCGTCCGATGACGATGTCGTCGCCGAGTATCTCTCGCGCGACCGTCACGGGAAGGTCGTCCTGCCCCAGGTGGAGCACGTCGGGGCGGGCGGCGTAGGCGATGTCCGCCCGGTCGTTGACGGCCAGCAGCTTGCCGTGCCGGTCGCAGGCGTCGCGGAAGATCTCGAGGAGCGCGAGTTCTTCGCGGGCCTCCAAGCCCTTCTCCCGCAGCTGGATGATGTCCACGCCGCCGGCCAGCACGGAGTCGAGGAACTCTGCCAGGTCGCCGCGGTCGCGGCGGCCGTCGGTGCAGAGATAGAGGCGGGCCTCAGAAAGCGAGGGCTTGGGCACGCCGCTTGACCTCTGTGTGACGGCCGGCCCGGATCGCCTCGATGGGCGACCCCGGCAGGGACTCGTCCGGGGTGAAGAGCCAGCGCAGCGCCTCGACGTCGTCGTAGCCGGCGTCCTGCAACACGGTCAGCGTGCCGGGCAGGCCCTTCATCACGTCTTTTCCGTCGAGGAACACCGCGGGCACCTGTGGCCCGCCGCTGCCCCTGCGTACGCCGAGCAGCTTGTGGTCCTTGAGGAGTTGCTTGGCCCGCCCCAGCGGAAGGTCGAGGCGTGAGGCCACTTCGGGGAGCGTGAGCCACTCGTCCACGAGCTGCTCGGTCTCCCGGTCGATCTGTGCAACAGAAAGTGTCACGAAACCACAACTACCACATGGCGCGCTTGCTCAAACAACACAATCTCGTAGGGACACTTCGGGATCTACCAGGCGTTTGGCATCGAGGCGTTGGCCGGAGGCGATGATTCTGCGCCCCTGTACGAGATCTCGCGGCCGATCGACGGCCAGCACGGCGGCCAGGGCGTCGTCGGCGGTGAGCCAGACGGCCGACCATTTACCCTCTGGGTCGCCGCGGTAGAGGAGGCGTTCGCCTGCCGGGTGATGGCCGGCGTACTGCACCATGTGCCCGAACTGCTCCGACCAGAAGTACGGCACGGGGTCGTAGACGGCGTCCTCGCCGAGCAGGGTCGCGGCGGCGACGTCCGGTGCGTTGAGCGCGGAGTCCCAGTGTTCGACGCGGAGCCGGGTCTGCCAGCGGCGCGACCACCAGGCGGCGCAGTCGCCGACGGCGACGACGCCGGGCAGCGAGGCGCGCAGGTGCTCGTCGGTGACGACGCCGTTGTGCAGGTCGATGTCGGCGTCGGCGAGCCACTCGACGGCGGGGCGCACGCCGATGCCGGTGACGACCACGTGGGCGTCGACGAACGCGCCGCCCACCAGTCGTACGCCGCCCTCGTCCACGGAGTCGACCATGGCGCCGAGCCGCAGGTCGATGCCGTCGTACCACCGCTCGGTGCGCGCGCCGATCTCGGCCCCGACGGCGGTGGCGAGCGGCGCGGGGCCGGCCTCGACCACCGTCACCGCGCATCCGGCCCGGCGGGCGGCGGTGGCCACCTCGGCGCCGATCCACCCGGCGCCGATGATCGCGACGCGGGCACCGGGGACGAGCATCGCCCTGAGCTCGTGGGCGTCGTCGAGGGTGCGCAGCACCTGCTGGGGGCCGTCGCCGGGGAGCCTGATGGGGTCGGCTCCGGTGGCGATGACCAGGCCGTCGTAGCCCAGCTCGCCCTCGGTCGTCTCCACGACCCCGGCGCGCAGCGACTTGGCGCTGACGCCCGGCTGGAAGTCGACGCCGAGCGCGGCCAGGTCGGTGCCGATGTAGCTGTCGTCGGCCTCCCCGGACAACACGGCTTTGGACAGGGGCGGGCGGTCGTAGGGGCGATGGCGTTCCCTGCCGAGCATGGTGACGCGGCCGGTGAAGCCCCGCGAGCGCAGCGCCTCCACGGTGCGCACACCGGCCAGGCCCGCTCCGACGACGACGACGTGGTTCACGTTGATGACCATAACGGGGGCCGTGCCGGGACGTGACACCGAGGCCGTAGGCTGGTGAGGGATAGACGCGCGGGAGTCCGGCCGTTACCGGGCTGAGAGGAAGGCTTGACCGGGCCTTCGACCGCAAGACACCTGATCCGGGTCATGCCGGCGAAGGGAGCGCATGTGGACGTGATCGCAGGCGGAGGGATCGTCGGGCTGTCGATCGCCTGGCGGCTGGCCCGCTCCGGGCGGCCGGTCACGGTGGCCGACCCGGCGCCCGCCTCCGGGGCCTCCCACGCGGCCGCGGGGATGCTGGCCCCGGTCAGCGAGGTGACCTACACCGAGGCGCCGCTGCTGCGGCTGGGCCTGGCGGCGCTGCGCCGCTGGCCGTCCTTCGCCGCCGAGCTGGCCGTGGACGCCGGGCTCGCGGGGGCGGACGCCCTCGACTTCCGTACGGACGGCACGCTGGACGTCGCGTTCGGCGCCGACGACCTGGCGGCGCTGGACGAGCTGGCCGCGTTCATGGAGAAGCTGGAGCTGCCGGTCGAACGGCTGACCGGCCGCGAGTGCCGGCGCCTCGAGCCCATGCTGGCCCCCGCCGTGCGCGGCGGCCTGCTGGCGCCCGGGGACGCCTGGGTGGATCCGCGCCGCGTGACGGCGGCCCTGCTCACCGCCCTCGACCGGCTGGGCGTCCCCCTGGTGCGGGCGCGCGTGAGCGAGCTCCTGCGCGACGACGGCACGGTCACAGGGGTACGCCTGACGCCACCGGACGTCCAGGCCCCCGGGGTGGCCGATGGCGGTGTGCTGCGGGCGGAGCGGGTGATCCTGGCGGCCGGGGCATGGAGCGCCGCGCTGGCCGGCGTGCCGGTGCGGCCGGTGAAGGGGCAGATCATGCGGTTGCGCTCCTCGCAGCCGCTGCTCGGCCGGTGCGTACGCGGCACCGTGCACGGCTCGTCCGTCTACCTGGTCCCCCGGGGCGACGGCGAGCTGGTCGTCGGCGCCACCCAGGAGGAGCTGGGGTTCGACACCAGGGTGACGGCGGGCGGGCTCTACGAACTGCTGCGTGACGCCAGAGAGCTGGTGCCGGGCGTCACCGAGCTGGAGGTCTCCGATGTGGTGGCCGGGCTGCGGCCGGGGACTCCGGACAACCTGCCCGTCATCGGCCCGAGCGGCACACCCGGGCTCACGCTGGCGACCGGGCATCATCGGGGCGGCGTCCTGCTGGCCCCGCTGACGACGGTGATCCTGCTGGGTGAAGAGGGCGAGCTGGCGGCGCTGTGCTCGCCAGAAAGGTTTCGGGATATTTCATGATTGTGATGATCAACGGAGCCGCGCACGAGGTGACCGACGGCACGACCGTGGCGCAGGCCGTGAGCACGCTGACCACGTCCACCACCGGCGTGGCCGTGGCCGTCAACGACGAGGTGGTCACGCGCAGCGCCTGGGAGACGACGGCGCTCAGCGACAGCGACCGCGTGGAGGTTCTGACGGCGGTGCAAGGTGGATGATCTGATCATCGCCGGGCAGAAGTTCTCCTCCCGGCTCATCATGGGCACCGGCGGCGCCCCCTCCCTCGAGGTGCTCGACCAGGCGCTGGCCGCGTCGGGCACCGAGCTGACCACGGTCGCCATGCGGCGGCTCGACCCGGAGTCCCGCGGCTCCGTCCTCGACGTGCTGCGCAAGCGGGACATCCGCGTCCTGCCCAACACCGCGGGCTGCTTCACCGCCGGCGACGCCGTGCTGACGGCGCGGCTGGCCAGGGAGGCGCTCGGCACGCCGTGGGTCAAGCTGGAGGTCATCGCCGACGAGCGGACGCTGCTGCCCGACCCCATCGAGACGTTCGACGCGGCCGAGCGGCTGGTGGCCGACGGGTTCGTGGTGCTGCCGTACATCGGCGACGACCCGGCGCTGGCGCGGCGCCTGGAGCAGGCGGGCTGCGCGGCCGTCATGCCCCTGGGCGCGCCGATCGGGTCCGGGCTGGGCATCCGCAACCCGCACAACATCGAACTGATCGTGGAGGCCGCGTCCGTACCGGTCATCCTCGACGCGGGCATCGGCACGGCCAGCGACGCGGCACTGGCGATGGAGCTCGGCTGCGACGCCGTCCTGCTGGCCACGGCGGTCACCCGGGCGCAGCGGCCCGACCTCATGGCGGCGGCCATGAGGGACGCCGTGACGGCCGGGCGCCTGGCCCGCCAGGCGGGGCGCATCCCCCGGCGCCGCTACGCCGAAGCGTCGTCCCCGATGACCCCGTAACGCTCGGTTCACCGAGCCGGGCGGGCCGCCCCGTCGCGCCCGCCCGGCTCCGTGCCCGGACAGATCGCGACTTGGGTCCTGAGCGTGGTGCCTCGCCATGGGGAAGGGTGGGGCCGGGCGACACGCCCGGGCCGCTTCCGGCGACGGGAACGGGCCGCTCCGAAGGGGACCGGCGCGGCGCCGGGCGCCGTACAGGCCTATGGGCAAGGGTGTGCGGCCGGGCGGTAAGGGCGTGACGCGGGTGGGGCTATGTCCGCTTCTCCCGGAACGGGGACGGGCGAACGAGAACGTCTCCGCATCGGTTTCGGGCGGCCGGGCCCTGTCAGTGGCAAAACGCCCGTAAACTCAGCGGGGTGGACACGACGACTGCGGACCCCCTGGTCGGGCGGCTCCTCGATGGGCGCTATCGCATCGAGAGCCGGATCGCCCGGGGCGGTATGGCGACCGTCTACCTCGCGCTGGACATCCGGCTCGACCGGACGGTGGCGCTGAAGGTCATGCACCGCTCACTCGCCGAGGACCCGGCGTTCGTCCGGAGGTTCATCGGCGAGGCCAAGTCGGTGGCCAGTCTCTCCCACCCCAACATTGTGCACGTTTTCGACCAGGGCACCGACACCGACGTGGTCTACCTATCGATGGAACACGTGCCCGGCCGGACCCTGCGCGACATCCTGCGCGACCGCGGCAGGCTGCCTGCCCGCGAGGCGCTCGAGATCATGATCCCGGTGCTGGCCGCGCTCGGCGCGGCCCACCAGGCGGGCCTGGTCCACCGCGACGTCAAGCCGGAGAACGTGCTCATGACCGACGACGGCCGGGTCAAGGTCGTCGACTTCGGCCTGGCCAGAGCCATCGAGGCGACCAACCAGACCCGCACCGGCGTGATGATCGGCACGATCGGCTACATGTCGCCCGAGCAGGTCACCACGGGCGGCGCCGACGTGCGCAGCGACGTCTACGCCGCCGGCATCATGCTGTTCGAGCTGGTGACCGGGCAGCAGCCCTACGACGGCGAGACGCCGATGTCAGTGGCCTACCGGCACGTCCACGACACCGTGCCCGCGCCGTCGTCGTTCGTCCATGACGTGCCGCCGCTGATCGACACGCTGGTGGCCCACGCGACGGCCCGCGAGCCGGCCGACCGTCCCGCCGACGCCACCGCGATGCTGGTGGCGGCCGTCGACGCGCACCGGATGTTGCCGCGGATGAGCAGCCCGCCCACGGGCGGGCCGGCGCCGCGTCAGTCC
>NZ_SMLD01000427.1:0-305 GCF_004352805.1 Nonomuraea mesophila | reverse complement strand
ATCGGGTGGGGATCGCGGCGGTGAACGGTCCGGCTGCGGTGGTGGTGTCGGGTGATGAGGCGGCGGTCGCGGAGATCGAGGCTCAGGCCCAGGTGCGTACTCGGCGGTTGCGGGTGTCGCATGCTTTTCATTCGCCGTTGATGGAGCCGATGCTGGCCGAGTTCGCGCAGGCGATTGACGGGATCGCCTTCCAGGAGCCGAGTCTGGCGATCGTTTCGAATGTGACGGGTCGTCTGGCTGAGGCGGGTCAGCTGACCGACCCTGCCTATTGGGTTGAGCATGTGCGTGGGGCGGTGCGGTTCGCG
>NZ_SMLD01000426.1:0-310 GCF_004352805.1 Nonomuraea mesophila | reverse complement strand
GCCTCGATCTCTATGACAGCGAGGACGATCACCTGTACGTGCTTGGTCACGTCAGCTCCGAGCGAATGACGGCGGCCGTCGCCGAGTACATCCGGCACATCCACTTCCCGCCCAACACCCTGGTGGACAACCCACTATCTGTCCTCGACGGTGGCGCCGACCGGGTGCGAGCGACGATCCGTCACACCTACGCCACCTTCGACCTGCGCCGAGTCGGGTTCTGCGAGTTCAGCGCCCGGTTGTTCGTTCAGCCCGAGACCAAGGGTGCATGGCCGATCACGTACTGGCCAGGAGAGTTCGGCTGATCAAA
>NZ_SMLD01000425.1:0-312 GCF_004352805.1 Nonomuraea mesophila | reverse complement strand
GCATCTGGGGCATCCTGCGCGCACTGGAGCAGGCGGGGATCATCACCCTGGCGGACAAGGCGTATCAGGGAGCCGAAGGCCCGGTCCGCACCCCGTACAAGGGCAAGCACAAGCCCGAATCCCAGAAGCACGCCAACCGCGCCCACGCCAGGCTCCGCGGCCCCGGCGAACGCGCAAACGCCCAGCTCAAAGGCTGGAGAATCTTGCGCAAGCTACGCTGCAGCCCGTCCAAGGCCGGCCACCTCTGCAAGGCCATCGCCGTCCTTCAGAACCATCGCGTCACCCAAGCCGGGTGAGCCTGAAATAGGTTCA
>NZ_SMLD01000424.1:0-312 GCF_004352805.1 Nonomuraea mesophila | reverse complement strand
GCATCTGGGGCATCCTGCGCGCACTGGAGCAGGCGGGGATCATCACCCTGGCGGACAAGGCGTATCAGGGAGCCGAAGGCCCGGTCCGCACCCCGTACAAGGGCAAGCACAAGCCCGAATCCCAGAAACACGCCAACCGCGCCCACGCCAGGCTCCGCGGCCCCGGCGAACGCGCAAACGCCCAGCTCAAAGGCTGGAGAATCTTGCGCAAGCTACGCTGCAGCCCGTCCAAGGCCAGCCACCTCTGCAAGGCCATCGCCGTCCTTCAGAACCATCGCGTCACCCAAGCCGGGTGAGCCTGAAATAGGTTCA
>NZ_SMLD01000423.1:0-352 GCF_004352805.1 Nonomuraea mesophila | reverse complement strand
AGTCCATTCAGGACGAGCTCGCGAGGTTGCTGGCTCCGGTGACCCCGCGCGAGGCGCAGGTGGCCTGGTATTCGACGGTGCGGCGGGAGTGGTTGTCCGGTTCTGAGGTGGACGGCGCGTACTGGTATGAGAACCTGCGGCAGACGGTGTGGTTCGCGTCGGCGGTCAGTGCTCTGGCGGAGTCGGGGCATCGGTTCTTCGTGGAGGCCAGCGCCCACCCGGTGTTGCAGATCGGCACCCGCGAGACGTTGGAGGAGTCGGGTGGCGAGGCGGTGTCGGTCGGCACGCTGCGCCGTGACGACGGTGGTCTGCGCCGGTTGTGGGCGAGCGCGGCCGAGCTGTGGGTACGCGG
>NZ_SMLD01000005.1:0-130238 GCF_004352805.1 Nonomuraea mesophila | reverse complement strand
GTGTGGGCGTGGGAGGGGCGTGGGCGTGGGCACCGGCGTGGGCGCGGTGTCCGGGGACGCTTTTCACCCGCGATAGCATCGGTGTTCACCATCGAACCAGCCTCGGTGCCGGGCATCGAGCGCGATCCCTGAGGAGACACCGTGTCAGCCGAGCTACGCATCACCCTCGCCGGAGCCGAGCGTGTGGTCGCGGCCGGCACGACGGCCGGGCAGGCCCTCGAGGCCGACGGCCGCACGGTCGTCGCCGCCCGGGTCAACGGCCAGGCGCGCGACCTGGCCCACCCGCTGGAGCAGGGCGACGTGGTCGAGCCGATCGAGATCTCCAGCGAGGAGGGCCGGGCGATCGTCCGCCACTCCACCGCCCACGTCATGGCGCAGGCGGTGCAGGAGCTCTTCCCCGGGGCCAAGCTGGGCATCGGCCCACCCGTCGACAACGGCTTCTACTACGACTTCGACGTCGAGCGGGCGTTCCAGCCCGACGACCTCAAGCGCATCGAGAAGCGCATGCGCGAGATCGTCAAGCAGGGTCAGCTGTTCTCCCGCCGGGCCGTCTCCGACGACGAGGCGCGCGAGGAACTCGCGGGTGAGCCGTACAAACTGGAGCTGATCGGGCTCAAGGGCGGCGCCGAGGACGAAGAGTCGGTCGAGGTGGGCGCCGGGCAGCTCACCATCTACGACAACCTCGACCCCAGGAGCGGCGACCTGACGTGGAAAGACCTGTGCCGCGGCCCCCACGTGCCGTCCACCCGGTCGATACCCGCCTTCAAGCTCATGCGCTCCGGCGGCGCCTACTGGCGGGGCAGCGAGAACAACCCGCAGCTCCAGCGCATCTACGGCACCGCGTGGGAGTCCCGCGACAAGCAGGACGACTACCTCAAGCTGCTGGAGGAGGCCGAGAAGCGCGACCACCGCAAGCTCGGCGCCGAGCTCGACCTGTTCAGCTTCCCACCCGAGCTGGGCAGCGGCCTGCCGGTCTTCCATCCCAAGGGCGGGATCATCCGCAAGGAGATGGAGGACTACATGCGCCGGCGGCAGGGCGAGGCCGGTTACGAGTTCGTCAACACCCCGCACATCACCAAGTCGACGCTGTTCGAGACCTCCGGCCACCTGCCGTGGTATGCCGAGGACATGTTCCCGCCCTTCGAGCTGGAGGGCATCGAATACCGCGTCAAGCCGATGAACTGCCCGATGCACAACCTGATCTTCCGGGCGCGCGGCCGCTCCTACCGTGAGCTGCCGCTGCGGTTGTGCGAGTTCGGCTCGGTCTACCGCTACGAGAAGTCGGGCGTGGTCCACGGCCTGACCCGGGTGCGCGGCATGACGCAGGACGACTCCCACATCTACTGCACCCGCGAGCAGATGGCCGGCGAGATCAAGAGCCTGCTGACCTTCGTGCTCAGCGTGCTGCGCGACTTCGGCCTGTCGGAGTTCTACCTGGAGCTGTCCACCCGCGACGACTCCGACAAGTTCATCGGCGACCCCGCCGACTGGGCCGAGGCGACCGAGGCGCTGCGCCAGACGGCCGAGGAGTCGGGCCTCGAACTGGTCGACGACCCGGGCGGCGCGGCCTTCTACGGCCCGAAGATCTCGGTGCAGGCCAAGGACGCGATCGGCCGCACCTGGCAGCTGTCCACCATCCAGCTCGACCTCAACCAGCCCAAGCGCTTCGAGCTCGAATACCAGGCCGCCGACGGCAGCCGCCAGACGCCCGTCATGATCCACCGGGCGCTGTTCGGCTCGATCGAACGTTTCCTCGGCGTGCTCACCGAGCACTACGCCGGCGCGTTCCCGCCCTGGCTCGCCCCGGTCCAGGTGGTCGGCATCCCGATCGCCGACGCCCACGTGCCCTACCTCCAGGACGTCGCCAAGCGGCTCAAGGAGCGCGGCATCAGGGTCGAGGTCGACGCGTCCGACGACCGCATGCAGAAGAAGATCCGCAACGCCCAGAAGGCGAAGATCCCCTACATGCTGCTGGCCGGCGACGACGACATCGCGGGCGGCGCGGTGTCCTTCCGCTACCGCAGCGGCGAGCAGAAGAACGGCGTGCCGATCGACGTGGCCGTCGCCGAGATCGCCAACGCGGTGGAGCGCCGCATCCAGGTCTGACCCCTTACGCGCCGCGGGGCGGCCGCCGCACCCGGGCGGCCGCCCCCGGCCATCCTCGCCCACGTCCGGACCGAGCCCGTACGCTCGGCCCGGCCCCGGCATCACCACCACCCGGTGACCGCTACGACCGCCGACGAGCGCCCCCGGGCCCGTACGGCCACAAGGCGCCGGACACCGAACTCAGCGCCACGCAGCGCCGTCGCGCAGCGCCGTCACGCAGCGCCGTCACGCAGCGCCGTCACGCGGGGCCGTCACGCGGGGCCGTCACGCGGGGCCGATGCGATCGTGGCGGTAGCGTGGCCACGACCTCACCCCGGCGTGGAGCGCCGGCGCGGCGAGGTGTGGTCACGGGGTGGGTCAGCAGGGGAAGAGGCGGAAGGCGACGGCGGAGCGGCCGCCGAAGCGCTCGGCGGTCTCGCCGGCGAAGCCCTCGATCAGGTTGCGGGCGTAGGTCTCGGGGTCTTCGGTGGTGAGGGCCTCGATGTACGCGCGGTGCTCCACGAGCGAGCGCACCCCACGTTCCAGGCTGGTCGTGACGTCGACGGCGTGGGTGGGGGCGTTGGACCCGGCTACGGCGACCCAGCGGACGCCGCCCCAGGGCTCGGCCTCCGTGTCAGGGAAAATCCATCGATTCCCCGCGTCACCGGCGGCGTCGAGCACGGCCCGGCCCACCGCACGATGGTCGGGCGTGTTCCAGTACGTGCCGTTCCAGGTATCGTCCGGGTTCAACGTGATCACGAGCTCCGGGCGGTGCCTGCGGATCGCGGCGGCCAGATCCTTCCTGAGCGCGGTGCCGTACTCGATCACCCCGTCGGCGTGGCCGAGGAACTCCACGCTCGCCACTCCGACGACGGCCGCGCTGGCCCGCTGCTCACGCTCGCGTACGGCGGCGGACTTGACGGGTTCGAGCGTGTCGATGCCCGCCTCGCCTTTCGTGGCGAGCACGTACGAGACGTCGCGCCCCGCGTCGGTCCAGGCCGCCACGGCCGAGGCGCAGCCGTACTCAAGGTCGTCGGGGTGGGCCACGATGGCCAGGGCCCGCTGCCAGTCTTCGGGCATGGGTTCGAGCTGAGAGGTCATGGGTGACATCCTTACAGGCTTGCCACCGGCCCGCGCGCGGGCGGCCGGGGCTCGTCCCGGACGAGCAGCCCGTGAGCCGGTGGTTCTATGCTGCTAGGTATGCACGATCAGGCAGGGGCAGGGTCGCCCGACAACTTCGAGCGCCTGTGGACCCCGCATCGTATGGCCTACATCAAGGGCGAGAACAAACCGACGGGCACCGGCCCCGGTGACGGGTGCCCGTTCGACGCGATCCCCAAGATGAGCGACGAGGAGGGCCTGATCGTCGCGCGGGGCGACACCGTCTACGCGGTGCTCAACCTCTATCCGTACAACTCGGGCCATTTGATGGTGGTGCCCTACCGGCACGTCGCCGACTACGCGGAGTTGCAGCCCGCCGAGCTGGTGGAGCTGGGAGAGTTCACCCAGAAGTCGCTGGGAGCGCTGCGCAAGGCCAGCGGCGCGCAGGGCTTCAACGTCGGCATGAACCTCGGCCAGGTCGCCGGCGCCGGCATAGCCGCGCACCTGCACCAGCACGTGGTGCCCCGGTGGGGCGGCGACACCAACTTCATGCCGGTCGTCGGCCAGACCAAGGTGCTTCCCCAGCTGCTGCGCGACACGCGACAACTACTCGCCGACGCCTGGACCTGAGCCGCCGCCGCGCCCCCAAGTCGCGCCCCCGGCGCCGTGCAGGAAGGCACCGCCGGGTTGACGGCGGCGGCTGCACCGGGTCGGGCGCCTGCTGCGTCGGGTTGACGGCGGGGGCGCGGGGCTGACGGCCTCGGCTGCGCCGGGTTGACGGGGCTTACCGTCGTGCGCCCGTCAGCTCTCCCAGGGCGCCTCCGGCGGACGCGGGCGCGCGTAGCACACCGATGCCGGTGGCCAGCAGCAGCGGCACGGCAAGGGCCAGGGCCATGGACAGCACGGCCGCGCCGGAGTCGTTGACGAGCATGCCGAGCACGCCGCTGACCAGCGTGCCGATCAGCCCGGCGCGCAGCGCGGGGGAGTGCTCGAACGCGGCCGGCACCACGCCGGCCGAGGCCTGCTCGGGCCGCAGGATCGCGTAGACGAGGAAGGCGACCGCGGCGATCACGATCGGCATGAGGTTGGGGCTGAGCAGGGTGCCCAGCATGGCCTGCAGCTTGCGGAAGATGACGTCGAACGCCTCGCCGGTCAGCACCTGGCCGACGAACCGGCCCAGGTGGGTCTGCTCGTCCGGCGGCCGCAGGTAGTTGAGCCAGGCGAACGTCATCACGATCACTCCGCCCGCCACGCAGAAGACGCCCAGCTTCACCAGCGAGACGCGCCTGCCCGCCAGGACGAGCGCGGTCACCGCGATGCCCGGCACGAACGCGATCACGCCGCCGAAGTCGCTGCCCATGCCCGACCCGCCGAGCACCATGGCGAACGTGCCGAGCACCACGATCGCGGCCACGCCCGCCCTGCCCGGCCAGCGGTGCGCGATGACCGTGGCGGTCAGGAGCGTGCCGGTCGCCAGCAGCGCGAACGGGATGTTGCCGAGCCCGTAGTAGCGGGCGCCGACGTCGGCGCTGTAGCCCATGACGCTGTTGACCTGCAGGGTCGTTCCGGTCAGCAGGTCGCCGACGAGGGTGAGCGCCGTAGCCCCGGCCACGACCGCGAGCGGGCCGAGCGGCGCGCGCCGCCACGGCCCCGCGAACGCCAGCGCGGTGAGCGCCGCCGTCCACCCCAGCACGCCGGCCACCATCTGCGGCACACTCGACCACGGCAGCAGGTTGACCAGGAAGCTGGCGGCCGGCACGGCGGCCAGGGCGGTGCCCGCGACGCGGACGGGGAGCAGGCCCTTGCGGCGGCGCAGCAGCAGGAAAGCGATCACGTAGAACAGCACCTGCAACACCGCCATGACCGTGAAGTAGCCGCCCTTCACCGCGCGGATGGCCTGCGCGTCGGCGTCGGCGTCGCGCAGCCGGTCGACCGTCGCCCCCTGACCGCCGACCTGGAGCGGCCCGCCCACGACCGCGGGAGGCACGGGCACGCCCAGCCTGGTCAGCATGGTGGCGGTCAGGTCGGGCGTGATCGACAGGTCCTCGCGCCGGGTGGAGGCCGCGCCGAGCAGGCGGCCCGCCGCGCCGGGCTCGCGCAGCGCCGTCACCCGCAGGTGCGGCACGGAGCCGTGGTCGGACAGCCCCGCGAGCACCACCGTGGTGTCCGCGGGCAGGACCGACAGCAGCGCGCCGGCCTTGGCGTCGGCCAGGCGCAGGGCGTCGCGGCGCTCGGCGGCGCTGAGCCGGTCGGGCTCGCTGGGCAGTTGCCCGTCGGTGAGGTAGGGCAGGACGAGGTCGTCCACGTCCATGGCCACGATCCGGCACTTCTCCAGGTCGGCGGTCGTCACCTGGAGCGGCGAGGCGTGGTAGTGCTGCACCGCGCCCTGCCGGTCGGCCAGCCCGAGCGCGGCGCCGGGGCCGATGGCGATCGAGCACTGGCCCGCGGCCTTCAGCGACTCGCCGAGGACGCCGGCGTTGCGCTGGCCGGCCACGTCGATGAGGTAGCGGTAGTGCGGGATGACGGCTCCCGTGCCCTGCTGCTCGGGCGCGGGAGGCGAGCCGCAGCGGTAGCCCACGGCCGACCTCGTGCCCGCGGAGACGGTCAGCCACGCGTCGTAGGGGCAGGTCACGGTGCCGACCGTGCGGATCGACATGGAGCCGATCGCACTCGCCCTCGCCAGCTCCCACAGATTGGGCGTGTCGGCCTGGGTGAGGTCGTTCCAGTGCAGACCGGAGACGCCGATGAGGGCCACCCGGCCGGCGTCCTCGTCGGCCCGTGCCGCCCCGGTGAGCAGTCCCAGCCCGGCCAGCACCTGAAGGGCCAGCACGGCCAGCATGACTAGCGCGCGCCTCACCGGAGAACCTCCCGTCATCGATGGGCTCCGTGGCGCGGCGGAAGCAGCTCTCGTCCCGGCGCCACCGGACCCGACTACCCTCTCACGCTGTGGGTGCGGCCGGTGCGTTCCTGGCCGCCGGCGCGGCCGTTGCCGCCCTCCTTTCGCCTTCCGCGTACCGGGGCCTCACGCCACAGGGTGCGACGCTCACCGTCCCCTTCCCTCTCAGGGCGCGAAGTCCCACGTCAGCATGCATGAGGACCCGCCGCGACGCCGCGCGGCGGGTCCTCATGCCTCGTGTACGGGAACCGGCCTCAGCCGGCCTTCACCTCGACGGCATCGCTCTCGTTGTAGAGCCGGTCGAGGGAGGTGACCAGGTAGGTGCCGCCCTTGGCCGGGTACGACGGCTTCGAGACGACGGCGACGAGGTCGCGGGCGTCGCTGGTGTGGCAGTCCTTGCCCGACTTCGGCAGCCGGTAGACGGCGTACGCGCGGGCGTTCCCGGAGGGTGTCCACGACAACGTGCCGCCGGAGACCTTGGCGCCGGAGGGCGGGGCGGGAGCCTTGCCGCCGCGCTCCTTCATCAGGGGCGGCAGCGCCGGGCGGCCGTAGCGGGAGCCGGCCAGGCGGTCGACCGAGCCGAGCGGGTCGCTCAGCAGCTGCTTGGCGCTGAAGTAGACCGAGCCGTCGACCTGCTTGAGCTTGCGGTTGACGCCCACCTGCGCGGCCAGCTCGCCCGGTTTCCTCCAGGCCTTGTCGTCGGCGGCGCCGACGCGGTAGAGGCCGTGACCGATGTAGAGCTGCACGTCGGTGCCCTTGACCTCGCGGGCCCACCAGCGCGCGAGCGTGGTGTAGTCGGCCAGCCGGTGCCCGCGCGGCCAGTAGAGCTGCGGCAGCACGTAGTCGACGGTGCCGGACTTGATCCAGGCCCGCGCGTCGGCGTAGATCGAGTCGTACGCCGACATGCCCGAGGTCTTGGAGCCGCTCGGGTCGTTGGAGGTGTTGCGCCAGATGCCGAACGGGCTGATGCCGAACTTCACGTGGTTCTTCGTGTCGTGGACGGCCTTGTCGACCTCGGCGACCAGCGTGTTGACGTTGTCGCGCCGCCAGTCGGCGAGCTTCTTGCCCTTGCCGTGCTTCTTGAACGCCGCGCTGTCGTCGAACTTCGCGCCCGCCACCGGGTAGGGGTAGAAGTAGTCGTCGAAGTGCACCCCGTCGACGTCGTAGCGGCTGACGACGTCGGTGATGACCTTGGTCACGTGGCGGCGCACGGCGGGCATGCCGGGGTTGTAATAGAGGCGGCCGCCGTATTTCACCACCCAGCCCGGGTGCTTGCGCGCGGGGTGGGCCGCGGGCAGCTTGGCGGTGCTGTCGCCGTAGGAGGCGCGGTAGGGGTTGAACCAGGCGTGGAACTCCATGCCGCGCTTGTGCGCCTCGTCGATGAGGAACGGCAGCGGATCCCAGCCGGGGTCCTTGCCCGCCGTGCCGGTGAGATATTGCGACCACGGCTCGAGCGACGACTTGTAGAGCGCGTCGGAGGCGGGCCTGACCTGGACGAAGACGGCGTTGAGGTGGCGCCGGGCGGCGTTGTCCAGGATCTTGACGTATTCGGCCCGCTGCTTGGCGGGGCTCAGCCCGGTCTTGGACGGCCAGTCGATGTTCTGGGTCGTGGCGATCCACACCCCGCGCAGCTCGCGCTTGGGATAGCGGGCGTCGGCCTTGCACGCCGCCGCGGGGGCGGCCATGGCCGTCTTCGTCCGGCTCGCTGCGGGGCTCTCTCCGGCTCCGGGGCCGAACACGTAGGCGGCGGCCGTGGTGGCGACGGCGAGTGTGGCAACGGCTAGGAGTGGGCGTCCGGTTCGCATAGTGCCCACCAGTCTGGCAGTCGCCCCGGCATGCTCGGGACCAAAAAAAGAAATGTACTCGTGATGTTTCTGTGATTAATGGGTACGGTTGGGCCGGAAGGGGCAAAACCCTTCCGGCCGTTCCGCGAGGCCCTCAACCGGCGGCCGCCACCTTGCTCGCGAGGTTGGACGGCAGCGGCTCGTAGCGCAGGAACGTGCGCTGGAAGGTGCCGGTGCCGTGTGACATGGATCGCAGGTCGATGGCGTACCGCGTTATCTCCAGCTCCGGCACCTCCGCCCGCACCAGCGTGCGGCCGGTGCCCACGGGCTCGGTGCCGAGCACCCGCCCGCGCCGCGACGACAGGTCGGACATCACCGAGCCCACGTAGTCGTCGGCCACCAGCACCGAGATCTCGTCCACCGGTTCGAGCAGCAGTGTCGAGACCTTCGACGCGGCCTCCTTGAGCGCGAGCTGACCCGCGATCTGGAAGGCCATGTCGGAGGAGTCGACGGAGTGGGCCTTGCCGTCGTACAGGGTGACCCGGACGTCCACCATCGGGTAGCCGGCGACGACACCCCGCTCCATCTGGGCCCGCACGCCCTTCTCCACCGACGGGATGAACTGGCGCGGCACCACGCCGCCCACGATCTTGTCGACGAACTCGAAGCCGCCTCCCGACGGCAGCGGCTCGACCTCCAGGTGGCAGATGGCGTACTGGCCGTGGCCGCCGGTCTGCTTGACGTTGCGGCCCATGGCCTGGCACCTGCCGCCGAAGGTCTCGCGCAGCGGCACCCGCAGGTCCACCCGCTCCACCTCGACGCCGTGCCGCTTGGACAGGCGGTCGAGCAGCACGTCGGTGTGCGCCTCGCCCATGCACCACAGGACGAGCTGCCTGGTCTCGGCGTTGTTCTCCAGACGCAGTGTCGGATCCTCGGCCACCAGCCTGCCGAGGGCCTGCGACAGTTTGTCCTCGTCGGCCTTGGATTTGGCCCTGATGGCGACGGGCAGCAGCGGGTCGGGCATCTGCCAGGCCGTCATCAGCAGCGGGCGCTCGACGTCCGAGAGCGTGTCGCCGGTCTCGGCGCGCGACAGCTTGGCCACGGCCACGATGTCGCCGGCCACGCCCTTCGCCGCGCCGCGCTGCTGCTTGCCGAGCGGGCAGGTCAGGGTGCCGATGCGCTCGTCGACGTCGTGGTCCTCGTGACCGCGCTCGGCCAGGCCGTGCCCGGACACGTGGACGGTCATGTCGGGACGCAGCGTACCGGAGAAGACGCGCACGAGACTGATGCGGCCCACGTACGGGTCGCTGGTGGTCTTGACGACCTCGGCCACGAGCGGGCCGTCCGGGTCGCACGTGATGTTCTTCACCGGCTTGCCGGACAGATCGGTGATCTCCGGCATGGGATGTTCGAGCGGGGACGGGAAGCCCTGCGTGATGAGCTCGAGCATCTCCGTCGCGCCGACGCCGATCCCGCTGCAGAGCACCGGGTAGAAGCTGCCGCGCGCGACCGCCTTCTCCAGGTCCTCGATGAGGACCTTGGTCTCGATGGGCTCGCCTTCGAGGTAGCGTTCCATGAGCGATTCGTCCTCGCTCTCCTGGATGATCCCCTCGATCAGGACGCCGCGGTGGTCCTCGATCTGGGCCGCGTACTCGGTTCCGGGGTCCTTCTCCGTGCGCGTGCCGGTGGCGTAGTTGTAGAACTTCTGCGACAGCAGCCCGATCAGGCCGTTGACGTGGCCGTTGGTGATGACCGGCAGGTAGAGGGGCGCGACGCCGTCGCCGAACACGTCCTGGCAGGCGGTGAGCACCTCGTCGAAGTCGGCCCGCTGGTGGTCGATCTTGGTGACCACGACCGCGCGCGGCATGCCGACCTGGGCGCACTCCTCCCAGAGCATCTGGGTGAGGCCGTCGATCCCCTCGGAGGCCGACACCACGAACAGCGCGGCGTCGGCGGCGCGCAGCCCCGCGCGCAGGTCGCCCACGAAGTCGGCGTAACCGGGCGTGTCCAGCAGGTTGATCTTGATTCCGTTGAACACGAGCGGCGCCGACGCGAGGTTGACCGAGCGCTGCTGCCGGACCTCGACCTCGTCGAAGTCGCTGACCGTGTTGCCGTCCTCCACCCGGCCGGGACGCTGGACGGTGCCCGTGGCGGCCAGCAACTGCTCGACGAGGGTCGTCTTACCCGCTCCGGAGTGGCCGACAAGCACGACATTGCGTATCGCATCCGCCCTGTCGGCCGCGGGTGCCCTGCCCGCGGCTCCCACGGCGCCGCCTGAGTGTCTTTCCGCCACATCGCCTCCCGCGTCGTCGGATGTTCCCAACGCCGCGCCCGCGCGGAAGGTGACAGAAACCGCATGGACGCGGTGTGTTCACCAAATACCCCTGTGGCGGATATCACAAGAGGGGCGGGGCAAAGAAAGTTGTCAGGTCCGTGATGGCCTACGATCGGACGGCGATGCTCAAACTCCTGCGCCCGGCCATGACCCGGATACTCACCCCGCTGGGCAGGGCTCTGGCCGGCCGCGGGATCGGCCCCGACGCCGTCACGGCGATCGGCACTCTCGGCACCGTCGTGTCGGCCCTGCTCCTGTTCCCGCTGGGGCACCTTGCCGCGGGCGCCCTGGTCATCACCGTCTTCGTGCTGTTCGACCTCCTCGACGGCGTGGTGGCCAGGCTCGGGGGCAAGGGGGGCAGCACCTGGGGCGCGTTTCTCGACTCGACGCTCGACCGGGTGGCCGACGCGGCGATCTTCGCCGGCCTGATCTTGTATTTCGTCGTCGGAGGCGACACGCTGATGGCCGCGGTGACGTTGGTGTGCCTCGTCGCGGGCGCCGTGGTCTCCTACGCCAAGGCCAGGGCGGAAGGGCTCGGGCTCACGGCCGACGTGGGGCTGGCCGAGCGTCCTGAGCGGCTGGTCGTGGCGCTGGTCGCGGCCTTCCTCGCGGGCCTCGGGGTGCCGTACGTCCTGGCCGCGGGCATGTGGCTGCTCGCGGTGGCCAGCCTGATCACCGTGGGGCAGCGTGTGGTGGCGGTCTACCATCAGGCGAGGGAGACATGAGCGAGAAGGCGTCCGTCAGCGATCGTGTCGTGGCCGCGGGCTTCGCGGCCGGCTGGAAGCTCGTTCCGCTGCTGCCCCAGGGCCCGACGGCGGCGGTCTTCCGCTTCATGGCCGACCGCGTCTGGCGCAGGGCCGGCAAGTCCGTACGCCGGCTGGAGTCCAACCTGGCCAGGGTCACCGGTCTCGAGGTGGGCAGCCGCGAGCTGGCCGAGCTCACCAGGGCCGGCATGCGCTCCTACTTCCGCTACTTCCACGAGATCTTCCGCCTGCCGTCCATGCGCACGGAGGAGATCGTGCGCCGCACCCACGTCATCGGCGCCGAGCACGTGCACGACACCGTGGCGGCCGGGCGCGGCGTGGTGCTGGCCCTGCCCCACATGGGCAACTGGGACCAGGCGGGCGCGTGGCTGGTGGGCGTCGGGCATCCGTTCACCACCGTGGCCGAGCGGCTGAGACCGGAGTCGCTGTTCCGCCGCTACGTCGCCTTCCGCGAAGGGCTCGGCATGGAGGTGCTGCCGCTCACCGGAGGCGACGGGCACAACTTCGGCACCCTGGCCACGCGGGTGCGCAAGGGCGGGGTCGTGTGCCTGCCCGCCGAGCGCGACCTGACCAAGAGCGGTGTCGAGGTGCGCTTCTTCGGCGCGACCACCAAGGTGCCCGCGGGGCCGCCGCTGCTGGCCGTGCAGACCGGGGCCGCGCTGCTGCCCGCGACCGTCTACTTCGTGGGCGACGACTGGGGCATCCACATCCACGAGGAGATCCCGGTCCCGGAGGAGGGCACCCGGCAGGAGAAGGTCGCGGCGGTGGCGCAGCGGATGACCGAGGTGTTCGAGAAGGGCATCGCCGAGCACCCGGAGGACTGGCACATGCTGCAGCGGCTCTGGCTGGAGGACCTGCGGTCATGAAGGTCGGCATCGTCTGCCCCTACTCGTGGGACATGCCAGGAGGGGTCAAACAGCACATCGACGACCTGGCGCAGGCGCTCATGGCGCAGGGCCACGAGGTGTCGGTGATCGCGCCGGCGGCCGACGACGACGAACTGCCCCCCTACGTGACGGGCGCGGGACGAGCCATCCCCGTGCCGTACAACGGGTCGGTGGCCAGGATGTCGTTCGGCTTCCTGTCGGCCGCGCGGGTGCGGCGGTGGGTGCGCACGGGCGAGTTCGACGTGCTGCACATCCACG
Source organism: Nonomuraea mesophila (assembly GCF_004352805.1). NCBI lineage: Bacteria > Bacillati > Actinomycetota > Actinomycetes > Streptosporangiales > Streptosporangiaceae > Nonomuraea > Nonomuraea mesophila. The sequence goes on along the minus strand of NZ_SMLD01000005.1, from coordinate 118,128 downwards.
AGCCGCTGATCCCGAGCCTCGGCATCCTGGCCTGCTGGGCCGCCAAGGGGCCGATCGTGGCGACGTTCCACGCCTCCTGGGTGCGTTCGCGCGCGATCGCGGTGGCCGAGCCGGTGCTGCAGAGCGCGCTGGAGAAGCTCAGCGGGCGCATCACGGTCTCCGACGCCGCCCGTAAGAGCCTGGTGGAGCAGTTCGGCGGCGACACCGTGCTGATTCCCAACGGCGTGACCGTCTCCCGCTACACCGACGCAGAGCCGCTCGACGGCTGGGGGCCCGACGGCGCCACGCTCGGCTTCCTCGGCCGGATGGACGAAGAGCGCAAGGGTCTGCCCATCCTGCTCGACGCGTTCACGATGCTGGCGGACGAGCGGCCGGAGGTGAAGCTGCTCGTCGCCGGCCCCGGCGACGCGAAGGACGTCTACGAGCGGGTGCCCAAGCGTCTGCACGACCGGGTGACGGTGCTGGGCATGGTGAGCGAGGCCGACAAGATCCGCGCCTACCACTCGGTCGACGTGTTCTGCGCCCCCAACACGCGCGGCGAGAGCTTCGGCATCGTGCTGGCCGAGGCCATGGCGTCCGGCGCCACGGTGCTGGCCAGCGACATCCCCGCCTTCCGCAGGGTGCTCGGCGACGGCCAGGCGGGCGCGCTGTTCTCCAACGGCGACCCCGCGGCGCTGGCGCGCGAGGCGGGCGCGCTGCTCGACGCTCCGGAACGCCGGGCCAAGCTGGCGGCGGAGGCGCTGGTCGCGGTCAGGAAGTACGACTGGTCCACGGTCGCGCGCGACGTCGTGCGCGTCTACGAGACGGTCACCACGAGCGGCGCGGGCCGCGTGGAGGAAGACCTGTGACATCCACCATGGTCGTGCTCATCGCAGGCATCGTCGTGGTGCTCCTGGCGGTCTACATCTCCTGGCGGGCCGGCCGGCTCGACCGCCTGCACATCCGGCTGGAGCTGGCCCAGGAGGCGCTGGACGCCGCGCTGATGCGGCGCAGGGCCGTGGTCCTGGAACTGGCCGGGTCGCGCCTGCTCGACCCGGCCACGTCCCTCGTGCTGGCCGCCGCCGCCCACGAGGCGAGGACGGCGGGCCCCGACGAGCGCGAGCACGCCGAGAGCGACCTGTCGCGGGCCCTGCGGGCGGCCGTGGACCAGGAGCGCTTCAGGGAGAAGCTGTCGGAGGCGCCAGGCGGGCGTGACCTGCTGGAAGAGCTCGACGCCGCCGTGGCCAAGGTGGTCTACTCCCGCCGCTTCTACAACAACGCGGTCGCGGTCACGCGTACGGCGCAGCGCCGCTGGCTCGCCAGGACCCTCCGCCTGGCCGGCCACACCGAATACCCCCGGTTCTTCGAGATCGATGACAATCCACCGGCGACTATGGCAACTGAATGACCTGATTTGGGGAAACCAGTAAGCTTCATCCCGTTTCTGGGCTGAAGGCGAGGAGTGTTACTGGTGCGGCTATCCCGGACGATCACGATCTGGCTGGCCGGAGCTGCCGTGCTCCTGCCCGTCTCCGCCTGTTCCTCGGAGGAACCGGCGCCGGGCAAGGTGCCCCAGGCGGCCGCCTCGGTCGCGCCGAGCGAGGAGCCCACCGAGGTCAAGGCCCATCCCTTCACCGGCAAGCCGTACGACACCCTCAAGCCCGTGCTGGCGGTGAAGATCGAGAACACCGCGGCGGGCAAGCCGCAGCAGGGCCTGAAGAGCGCCGACATCGTCTACGTCGAGCAGGTCGAGGCCGGGCTGACCCGGATCATGGCGATCTTCTCCTCCCGGCTGCCGTCCAAGGTGGGGCCGGTGCGCAGCGCCCGCATCTCCGACCTGCACATCGCGCCGCAGTTCGGCAAGCCCGCCTTCTCCTACTCGGGTGCGCAGTCCAAGATGTTGCCGTTCATCGCCGAGGCGTCGTTGTTCGACGTCGGCGACACGCGCAACCCCGGCGCGTACTTCCGCCAGCCGGGCCGCTTCGCCCCCTACAACCTGTTCGCCAACACCAAGCGGCTGCTGGCCAAGGCCCCCAAGGCGAGCAAGGCCAAGGACATCGGCTTCACCTTCGGCGACGCGCCGGAAGGCGGGGTGCCGCGCAAGTCGTACACGGTCAAGTGGCCTGCCGCCCGCTTCACCTTCGCCTGGTCCGAGGCCAGGAAGAAGTGGATGATCTGGCAGGACGGCAAGAAGGACGTGGCCGCGGAGGGCGGGCAGCTCGGCGCGCCGACGATCGTCATCCAGTACACCAAGACCGAGCGCTCGCAGTTCCACGACAAGAACGACAGCTACACGCCGCTCGTGCACACCACGGGCAAGGGCAAGGCGATCGTGCTGCGCGACGGCAAGGCGTACAAGGCGAACTGGGAGCGGGAATCGGAGAAGGACGGCACGACGTTCACCACGGAGAGCGGCGAGCCGATGAACTTCGCGCCCGGCCAGGTCTGGGTCGCCCTCGCCAGCCGCAAGCCCGTCATCCCGTAGTCCTTCTTGTATAACTACGGCGATAAAACCTGACATCTTGGCATGTCGGGGGAGGGGTCCGTCAGGACCTACGATGGGCTTGAGAACATACCGATTCGCCGTGAGAGCCCGTGAGGAAGACCGTGTCCAGCAGCACGCCAGAAAGCAGCCCCGTCACCGGAACGGCCCGCGTCAAGCGCGGCATGGCCGAGATGCTCAAGGGCGGTGTCATCATGGACGTCGTCACGCCCGAGCAGGCCAAGATCGCTGAGGATGCCGGGGCGGTCGCCGTCATGGCCCTCGAGCGTGTGCCCGCCGACATCCGCGCCCAGGGCGGCGTGTCCAGGATGAGCGACCCCGACATGATCGACGGCATCATCGAGGCCGTGTCGATCCCCGTCATGGCCAAGGCGCGCATCGGCCACTTCGTCGAGGCGAGGGTGCTGCAGGCGCTCGGCGTCGACTACGTCGACGAGTCGGAGGTGCTCACCCCGGCCGACTACGCCAACCACATCGACAAGTGGCAGTTCACCGTGCCGTTCGTGTGCGGGGCCACCAACCTGGGCGAGGCCCTGCGCCGCATCACCGAGGGCGCGGCCATGATCCGCTCCAAGGGCGAGGCGGGCACCGGCGACGTCTCCAACGCCGTCACCCACATGCGCACGATCCGCGCCGAGATCAAGCGCCTCACCTCTCTGCCCGAGGACGAGCTGTACGTCGCCGCCAAGGAGCTGCAGGCGCCGTACGAGCTGGTCGCGGAGGTCGCGAAGCTCGGCAAGCTGCCGGTCGTGCTGTTCACCGCGGGCGGCATCGCCACCCCGGCCGACGCCGCGATGATGATGCAGCTGGGCGCCGAGGGCGTCTTCGTCGGCTCCGGCATCTTCAAGTCGGGTGACCCGGCCAAGCGCGCCGCGGCCATCGTCAAGGCCACGACCTTCTACGACGACCCCGACGTCATCGCCAAGGTCTCCCGCGGCCTGGGCGAGGCCATGGTCGGCATCAACGTCGACGACATCCCGCAGCCGCACCGGCTCGCCGAGCGCGGCTGGTAATCCCGGCGAAAATCGCCGAAAAAGGCGGCATCCATGAAGGATGTCGCCTTTTTCTGTTCTGCTGTTCACCCTCTGGTCATGATCCTGAGTCAGGCTACGGGCGTCCCCCACCCTTGATCGTCCGGGAGCCTCACGTGTCCAAGCTGAACCGCCGGCACTTCCTCGTCACCGGTTTAGCGGCGGGCGCCGCCGCCGCGATCCCCGCGACCGGCGCGCACGCCGACCCCGACCCCGCCGCCGAATCCGCCCAGAGCCTCGCCTCGCGCGGGCTGCGCACCGACCCCTTCGCCCTCGGCGTCGCCTCGGGCGACCCCGACCACGAGGGCTTCGTCATCTGGACCAGGCTCGCCCAGCAGCCGATGGCCGAGGACGGGCTCGGCGGCATGCCGCAACGGCCGTTCCCCGTGTTGTGGCAGGTGTACGCCGACGAACGCGCCCGCAAGGTCGTGCGCAGCGGCGTGACGACGGCCGCGCCCGAATGGGGGCACAGCGTCCACGTGGAGCTGAAGGACCTCGGCTCCGACCGGGACTACTGGTACCGCTTCCGCGTCGGGCCGTACGTCTCGCCGCTCGGCCGCGCCCGCACCGCCCCGCACCCCCTGTCGTACGGCGGTGCCCTGGCCATGGCGTTCGTCTCCTGCTCGCAGTACGAGCACGGCTACTTCACGGCGTACCGCAGGCTGGCCGAGGAGCGCCCCGACGTGATCCTGCACCTGGGCGACTACCAGTACGAGTACACCAAGGACACCTACACCATCCCCGGCGGCAACGTCCGCGACCACGAGGGCCCCGAGACCGAGACCCTCGCCAACTACCGCCAGCGCCACGCCCAGTACAAGAGCGACCTCGACCTGCAGGCCGCGCACGCGGCCGCGCCCTGGCTGGTGGTGTGGGACGACCACGAGCTGGACAACAACTGGGCCGACGAGGTGCCCGAGAAGCCCGAGATCCCCCAGCCGGGCTTCCTGAGCAGGCGCGAGGCCGCCTTCCGCGCCTACTACGAGAACATGCCGCTGCGCCGCACCTCCATCCCGCGCGGCATCGACATGCAGCTCTACCGCCGCATCCGGTGGGGTCGCATGGCCACCTTCCACATGCTCGACACCCGCCAGTACCGCGACGACCAGGGATGCGGCGACGGCTACAAGGACTGCCCCGCCGCGGTCGACCCGGCCCGCTCCATCACGGGCGCCGAGCAGGAGGCGTGGCTGCTGGACGGCTTCCGGCACTCGCGGGCGCAGTGGGACATCCTCGGCCAGCAGGTGTTCTTCGCCCAGCGCGACAACAACGACGGCCCGGCCAAGATCACCAGCCAGGACGCATGGGACGGCTACGTCGCCTCCCGCAAGCGCATCACCCAGGGCTGGCTCGACGCCGAGGTGCGCAACCCCGTCGTACTGACCGGCGACGTGCACGCCCACTGGGCCAGTGACCTCAAACTCGACTACGACGACCCGACGGGACCCTCCGTCGGCTCCGAGCTGGTGGCCACCTCGGTCTCCACCGGCGGGGACGGCACCGACTCCGACCCGGCGGCGCACCCGTTCCTGAAGATCAACCCGCATCTGAAGTTCTACAACAACCAGCGCGGCTACGTGCTGACGAAGATCGAGCGCGACCAGATGACGGCCGACTTCAAGGTGGTGCCGCAGGTGCAGACGCCCGGGGGCGAGGCGTACACGCGGGCCACGTTCGTGATCGAGGACCGGGTGCCCGGGGTGCAGCAGACGTACCTGCGCCCGCTCGACCCGGCCGCGCGCAGCCGCCCCATGACGGTGGACGAGACCGTGCGCCTGGAGACCGAGCGCCCGTGACCCACCCGCCGGCCGGGACCCTCGTCGTGTCCCGGCCGGCGCCCCCGCCAGGAAGATCCCGGCCCGTCGTGGTGTTGAATGAGCAGAACCCGCACCCGGACGGAAGGATCTGCTGTGCCCACGATCGGTGTACTCGCCCTCCAAGGCGACGTGCGCGAGCATGTGCGCATGCTCCAGGAGGCGGGCGCGCGGGCCACGGCCGTGCGCAGGCCCGCCGAGCTGGAGGCGGTCGACGGCCTGGTCATCCCCGGCGGCGAGTCGACGACGATGTGGAAGCTCGCCGAGACCTTCGACATGCTCGACCCCCTACGCATGCGGATCAAGGAGGGCATGCCCGCCTATGGCTCCTGCGCCGGCATGATCATGCTGGCCGACAGGATCGAGGACGGCGTCGCGGGCCAGCAGACCGTCGGCGGCATCGACATGGTGGTCAGGCGCAACGCGTTCGGCCGTCAGGTCGACTCCTTCGAGGAGGATCTCGACTTCGCTGGGCAGCGGGTGCACGCGGTCTTCATCCGCGCGCCATGGGTCGAATCCGTCGGCGCGGACGTCGATGTGCTGGGCAGGTGCGAGCCTGGGGATAGGATCGTCGCGGTCCGACAAGGGCCACTGCTCGCGACGTCGTTCCATCCCGAGCTGACCGGAGACGCTCGCGTGCACCGTTACTTCGTAGACATGCTGAGGGAGCTCTAGGTAATGTCCGGCCACTCCAAATGGGCGACGACGAAGCACAAGAAGGCCGCACTCGACGCCAAGCGCGGCAAGCTGTTCGCGAAGCTCATCAAGAACATCGAGGTGGCGGCCCGGACAGGCGGCCCTGACCCGGATGCCAACCCCACCCTCTTCGACGCCATCTTCAAGGCGAAGAAGAACTCCGTGCCCAACGACAACATCGAGCGCGCCCGCAAGCGCGGCGGCGGCCTCGAGGCCGGCGGCGCCGACTGGCAGACCATCACCTACGAGGGTTACGCGCCCGGCGGCGTCGCGGTGCTCATCGAGTGCCTCACCGACAACCGCAACCGCGCCGCCTCCGAGGTGCGCGTGGCGCTGACCCGCAACGGCGGTTCCCTGGCCGACCCCGGCTCCGTGTCCTACATGTTCAACCGCAAAGGCGTCGTCATCGTGCCGAAGAACGGCCTCGACGAGGACACCGTGCTGATGGCCGTGCTCGACGCGGGCGCCGAGGAGGTCAACGACCTGGGCGACTCGTTCGAGGTGGTGTCCGAGGCGGGCGACCTGGTGCCGGTGCGCAAAGCCCTGCAGGACGCGGGCATCGACTACGACTCGGCGGAGTCGAGTTTCCTGCCCACGATGAGCGTGCCGCTCGACGAGGAGGGGGCCAAGAAGGTCTTCCGCCTCATCGAGGCGCTGGAGGACAGCGACGACGTCCAGAACGTCTACGCCAACTTCGACGTCTCCGACGACGTGCTCGCGGCGCTGGACTGACGTCCCCTCCTCGCCCGTCCCTTCACCGGCAGGTGTGAGCGTCCCGGCGGAGGCTTTCCCGTGTGTGTGCGCGGAGGATTCGGAGCGGCGTAGGGTCAGGCCCCGTGACCTCACCCACCCCTCCACAGGCGTTCCCACCGGCGCTCGGCTGGCTGCTGGCCGCGCCCGCGGTTCTCGGCGCCCTCATCACCCTGGTCCTGCCCACGGTCCAGACGGTCCTGGCCGGCTTCCGGCGCGGAGGCATGCTGCGTGAGAGCGTCGACGTGGGACTGGCCAACCACGCCGAACTGCTGGGAAGCAGCGGCTTCTGGCGCGCTCTCGGCTTCACCCTCACGCTGACCCTGGCGCCGCTGCTGGTCGCCGTGGTGGTGGCGCCGCTGCTGGCCCTGGCGCTCGACCGCGCCGGCACCTGGCCCAGGCGGGCGGGGCGGATCGTGCTCTCGCTGGGCATCGTCACGTTCTCCCCGGTGGGGGTGGCGGTGGCCTGGAGGCGCGGGCTGCGTGCCGACTCCTCCGGTGTGGCGAGCCTGGCCCAGGGGCTGACCGAGGCGGCCACGGCACCGGGAAGCCTGCGCCTGATCGTCGCGGCCGCCACGTTCGGGGTGGTCTGCTCGCTCGCGGTGACGGCGTTCCTGCCCGCCCTGCGCGCTCCCGCCGGCGGGCGCGTCATGCCCGGGATGCTCGCCGTGGGGGCGCTCGTCGCGATCGCCACCGTGGCCGTGGGTCTCCAGACGTTCGCGTACGGCATGGTCCTCACCGGCGGAGGCCCTGAGCGCTCCACAGAGACGCTCGCGAGCCTCCAGTACCACTACGCCTTCAGACTGGCCGAGCCAGGCGCTGGAGCGGCCGTCGCGACCCTCACAGGGGTGATCCTCGGCGTGCTGGGCATCGTCGCCACCGTCATCGCCGTGGCGTGCCGCTTACGCATCACCCTCCTGCCGGGAACCGCGGCCGGCCCCCGCCGCACCGCCACCCCACCCGCGTCCCCGTCTGTGCGCGCGGCCACCGAGGGGCCTGGTGCGGCGGCCGTGGCCGTCGGGGTGACCGCGCTGGTCGTGGTCGTGGCCGTCGCGCTCGTGTGCGCCTGGCCGTGGATCGACGGGCTGCTCACCTCGCCCGGGACCGAGGCGGGCGGGCTGCGTACGCAGGTGAACACGTGGGTGCCCGCGGTCGCCGGCGCGCTGGTCTCCGTGGGCGTCGCTTACTTGGCGGCACTCGGCATCGGCGGCCTGCGCCCGCTGGGGGCCATGAGCGAGTGGCTGCTGCTCGCGTTCGCACCCTGGTTGTTCGCCGGTCCTGGCGTGCTGGCCGTCGCCAACTGGCAGAACGTGCGCAGCCTGGGCCTCATGGACACGTTCGCCGCGCTCGTCCCGCCCCTCCTCGTGAGCGTCCCCGCGCTGCTCGTGCTCACGTTGTTGTGCAAGGGGCTGGCGGAGCGGGCCGGCGGCGACTTCTTCGGCGGCGTGTTCCTGCCCTCGCTCCCCATGGCCGGGATCCTCGCCGGCGCGGTCACGCTGGTGAACGCCCAGGGCCTGCTCTGGCCGCAGCTCGTCGCCCGTCAGCCGGACCTGTTCACCGCGCCCGTCGCCCAGGTGGCCCATCTCGGCGCGTACACCGCCGCCTCACCCGACGTCGGCGCGGCCACGCCGGCGGCCGTCGTCGCCGTCGCTCTGGCCGCCGTCGTGGCCGCCCAGCTGCTCCATCTCGACAGGCTCGTCCTCACGGCGGACGGTTCGCGAACGCGTACGCCCTCCGCATAAGTTGGCTGACTGTGGAGATACGCGACCTCACCCCTGACAACCTCGATGACGCCCTTGACCTTCGCAGACGCGCGTTCGGCCCGCTGCCCGCCCAGAACCGGGAGCGGTGGCGCCAGGCCGTGCTCCCCAGCCTCGGCGAGGGCCGCTACCTGGGCGCCTTCGACGGCACCAGACTGGCCGCCACGGCGCGGCTGCGCGGGTTCACCCAGTGGTGGCACGGCAGGCCGCAGCCGATGGCCGGTATCGCCGGGGTCACCGTGGCGCCCGAAGACCGCGGCCGCGGCCTCGGCACCACGATCATGCGTGCCGTCGTCGAACGCGGCCGGGCGTTCGGGGACGCGGTCTCCGCGCTCTATCCGGCCACCACCGGCATCTACCGCTCGCTCGGCTACGAGCACGCCGGGGCCCAGCACGGCGTACGGATGCCGGCGGAACTGCTGCGCCAGATCAAGCCGTCCGGCCCGGTCAAGCTCCGCAGGATGGGCCGGGGCGACGTGGGGGAGGTCGTCTCCATCCTGCACCGCGTGCACGGCGCCGCCCGCGCCAGCGGGCCGATCTCCTGGGACGAGCACACCTGGAGCCAGTGCCTCGGGAGCGAGGACGACTTCCTCTACCTCGCCGACGACGGTTTCGTCGTCTACCGCTGGGCCGGCGAGGACATGCTGGTCGACAGCCTCGTCGCCGGGTCCGGGGAGACGCTCAGGGCGCTGTGGGGCGTGGTCGGCAGCGCGTCGTCGATAGCGCAGAACGTCGTCGCGCACGTGGCTCCCGACGACCCGGTGTTGTGGTTGCTGCGCGAGCGGACGATCGAGCAGGTCACGCAGCGGCGGTGGATGTTCAGGGTGCTGGACGTCGTCGCCGCGGCCGAGCGCAGGGGTTACCCGGCGCACCTGTCCGATGAGGCCGTCGTCACCGTGGACGACCCCCTGGGCGGGGGCGGCACGTGGCGGCTGGAGTTCTCGGGCGGTTCGGCCGCGGTCACCCCGGCCGAGCAGCCGGGGGTGAGGCTGAGCATCAACGGCTTCTCCGCCCTGTACGCCGGGATTCCGACCTCCACGTTGCGGCTCAGCGGGCTCATGTCCGGAGATGAGCGATACGACGAGACACTCGACTCAGCCTTCGCCGCCAGGCCGTACACGCTGGAGGACTTCTGACGGGCGTTTCCCGGTGCGCGGCCATCCCCGGCGGAGTAGAGTCTCGTGCCGAACAGATGTTCGGCGTACACGGGAGGGCATGCCGGTGCGGGTCATGGGCGTCGATCCGGGGCTGACCCGGTGCGGGCTGGGCGCTGTCGAAGGGCGTCCGGGCGCGCCGCTGACGCTCGTGTCCGTCGGGGTGGTGCGCACCGGCGCCGACGAGGAGCTCGGGGCCCGGCTCGTCGGCATCGAGGCAGGCATCGAGCGATGGCTCGACGACGTGCGTCCCGACGCGGTCGCGGTCGAGCGCGTCTTCAGCCAGCACAACGTACGCACCGTCATGGGCACGGCGCAGGCCGCGGGGATCGCGGTGCTCTGCGCGGCCCGGCGTGGGCTGCCCGTGGCGCTGCACACGCCGTCCGAGGTGAAGGCGGCCATCACCGGCAGCGGCACGGCCGACAAGAAGCAGATCGGCGCCATGGTGACGCGGCTGCTGCGGCTCTCCGAGATGCCCAAACCCGCCGACGCCGCCGACGCGCTCGCCCTGGCCATCTGCCACGTGTGGCGCGGCGGCGCCCAGCACCGCCTCGCCGCGGCCCTCGCCAAGGCCACCAAGAAAGGGCCCGGGTCGTGACCCCGCGTCCAGCCCGGCGGGCGACGTTCTGCTGCGGGGCGTTGAGCGTGGTGGGTGGCTTTCTGCGGCGAAGGGCGGGGTTGTGATCGGAACCAGGACAGGAGGCGTGTGGTGATCGCGTCGGTGGCGGGGAAGGTGACGGCGATCGCGCCCGACGGAGCCGTGATCGAGGTCGGCGGCGTCGGGATACTCACCCACTGCACCCCGGGCACGCTCGCGACGCTCCGGGTCGGTGAGGAGGCGCGCCTGGCCACGTCGCTCGTGGTGCGCGAGGAGTCCCTCACGCTGTTCGGCTTCGCCACCGACGACGAGCGGGCGGTGTTCGAGCTGCTGCAGACGGCCAGCGGCGTCGGGCCGAAGCTGGCGCTGGCGATGCTGGCCGTGCACACGCCCAACGCGCTGCGGGTGGCGGTGGCCGCCGCCGACCTGAAGGCGCTGACGCAGGTGCCGGGCATCGGGCAGAAGGGGGCGCAGCGCATCGTGCTGGAGCTGAAGGACCGGCTCGGCACGCCGGAGGCGGCGGTCGACGCCGCGCTCAACGGCGAGCGCGGGGATGCGGCGGCCTGGCGTGAGCAGGTGCACTCGGGGCTGGTGGGGCTCGGCTATTCCAGCAAGGACGCCGACGAGGCGATCGCCGCCGTCGAGCCCGACGCCGACGCCGAGCTCGCCGCCGGCCGCCAGCCGCGCGTGGCCACGCTGCTGAAGGCCGCGCTGCGCTCGCTGAGCGTGCGATGAGTCATGCGATGAGTCTTTACGGCAAGGCCGGCGTCACCGCACGCGCCGACGTGGCTTGCCGCCCGTCATGGCCGGTCGTGAAGGCTCACGTGGTGCCCGCCGTGACGAGCGAAACGTGCGCCGGCTTCCGTGGTACAAGGGCGGCCGCGACACCGGCCGCGACACCGGCCGCGACACCGGCCGCGACACCGGCCGCGACACCGGGCGGGGACCGCGGCCCGTTGAAGCGTGCGGCGCTGGGCTGGTCCCGTGGGGGTGCGGGATTCGATAGGTTGGCCCGGCCGGGTCGGGACGGGCGGTGTCATGACCGGTCCCGCCGGCCCGGTGCGGTGCGTAGGGTCGTCGGCGGGAGGAGGTGCCGCGGTGAGCTCTGATCGGGAGCTCGTCTCGCCCGACGCCGAGGGCGACGAGCTGCAGATCGAGGCGGCGCTGCGGCCCAAGCGGCTCGGTGAGTTCATCGGCCAGGGCCGGGTGCGCGAGCAGCTCTCCCTCGTGCTGGAAAGCGCGTTGCGGCGGCAGCGGCCCCCCGACCACGTGCTGATGAGCGGCTCTCCCGGGCTCGGCAAGACGACCCTGGCGATGATCATCGCGGCCGAGCTGAACGCGCCGCTGAGGATCACCTCGGGCCCGGCCCTCGAACGCGCGGGCGACCTCGCGGCCATCCTGTCGACGCTGGCCGAGGGCGAGGTGCTGTTCATCGACGAGATCCACCGGATGGCCAGGCCCGCCGAGGAGATGCTCTACCTCGCGATGGAGGACTTCCGGGTCGACATCGTCGTCGGCAAGGGCCCAGGGGCGACCGCCATCCCGCTCGACATCGCGCCGTTCACCCTGGTGGGCGCGACGACCAGGGCCGGGCTGCTGCCCGCGCCGCTGCGCGACAGGTTCGGCTTCACCGCCCACATGGACTTCTACGAGGTCGGCGAGCTGGAGCAGGTGCTCTACCGGTCGGCGAGGCTGCTCGGCGTCGGCCTGCCGGACGACGGCGCCCACGAGATCGCCAGGCGGTCGAGGGGCACACCCCGGATCGCCAACCGGCTGCTGCGGCGGGTGCGCGACTTCGCCGACGTGCGCGCCGACGGGGTGATCAACCGGGAGATCGCGGCGGCGGCGCTCAACCTTTATGAAGTTGACGCAGAAGGGCTCGACCGGCTCGACAGAGCGGTGCTGGGCGCGCTGCTGAAGAAGTTCGGCGGCGGTCCCGTGGGGCTGTCGACCCTCGCGGTCGCCGTGGGCGAGGAGCCGGAGACGGTCGAAGTGGTGGCCGAGCCGTTCCTCGTACGCCAAGGCCTGCTGGCCAGAACACCGCGCGGCCGGGTCGCGACCGCGGCCGCGTGGACCCATCTCGGCATGACTCCACCACCGGACGCATTCGGAGCACCGCTTTTCGACTGATCACAAAACGGTTGCAACCGTTTCAATATGGGAACTTCCCCGCGCGCCGAAACGCTGCTTCGTTGCCGCGTTTCGCAACAAGCGCCTACACTCCGTGGCTTGGCTGGCTGTGTAGGCTGACGGCCCGAGTGGCGCGGTCCGACGCGACGCACGGAATTTCCGGCGCGAGGCCGGTGTCAACTCCTTGTACGACAATGGAAGGTCGCCCCTTATGGACATGGGACAACTCGGAAGCATCCTGCCGCTGATTCTCTTGGTGGTGGTGTTTTACTTCCTGCTGATCCGCCCTCAGCGCAAGCGCCAGCAAGAGGCGGTCAAGATGCAGAACTCCCTCACTCCGGGTACGCGCGTCATGACGACGACGGGCCTGTTCGGCACGGTCGTCACGGTGGACAATGAGGACGTCGTTCTCGAGGTCGCCCCCGGTGTCGAGACCCGCTGGGTGAAGGCCGCCATCGGCCGAGTCGTCACGCCCGGCGACGCCCCCGCAGGTGACGAGGTCGCCGCGTCCGAGGAGGACGGGAACGAGTCCGAGGCCGCCGTCGATCGCAACGGAGACCAGGACTCCAGCACGAAGAAGTCCTGACTAAGCTTCTGCGACAAACCTCTATCTGAAAGAACTGACGACCAGTGGCCCGACCGACCAGCCGCCACAGCCGACCGGGGCGTACGCTCCTGGTGCTTCTGGCGCTCATCCTCGCCCTGTGCGGGACGATGTTCCTGCAGCAGGCGTACACACCCAAGCTGGGGCTCGACCTCGCCGGCGGCACGACGGTGACTCTGTCGCCCGTGACCCAGAACAATGCGGCTCCTCCAGAGGAGATCCTTGACCGGGCGGTCAACATCATCCGCGACCGGGTCAACGGCACCGGCATCTCCGACGCGGAGGTCGCCAAGTCCGGCGACAACATCATCATCTCCATTCCGGGTGTCGGTCAGAACGAGGCCATCAAGCTGGTCGCGACCACCGCGGAGCTGCGTTTCCGCCAGGTGCTCGCCATGGAGGCCACGCAGGCCCCGGCGGACCTGGCCACCAACGCGCCGACGCCGAGCGCCTCTCCCTCGGGCGCCACGTCGGACAAGCCTTCCGACGCCGCGAGCGAGCCGGCCGAGCCTGCGGCTTCCGACCCGGCCAACCCGAAGGCCTCCGAGCCCGTCAGGCCGCCGACGTCCCAGGCGAGCGGTGCGCCGCAGCCGAGCACGTCGCCCACGGGCAAGGCGTTGTCGTCGGCGCTGACCGCGCCGACGCCCAGCACGTCGGCCGAGCCGTCCGCCAGCCCGAAGGGGCAGGACAAGCGGGGCACCAAGGACGGGAAATCCACGCCCGCGCCGAGCGACGACCCCAGCCAACCTCCTGCGGACGATCCCGCCGCCACGGGCATGAACACCGAGGGCATCGACCCCGCGGTGCTGGCCCAGTTCAGAAAGCTCAACTGCGCCGACCCCGCCAACCGCGGGCAGGGCGTCCAGGACGACCCGAACAAGCAGTACGCCGGCTGTGAGAGCGACGGCAGCTTCAAGTACGTCCTCGATGTCGCCAAGGTCGTCGGCACCGACATCGACACCGCCTCGGCGGGCGTCCGCCAGGGCACTACGGAGTGGGTCGTCCAGCTCGACTTCAAGAGCAAGGGTGCCGGCGAGTGGAGCAAGCTCACCACCGCCGCCTACAACTCCCAGGAACCGCGCAACAAGGTCGCGGTCGTGCTCGACGGCGTGGTCATCACCGCCCCCAACATCATCAGCCCGATCCCGGGCGGCCGCGCGGAGATCACCGGCGGCTTCGACCAGGCCGGCGCCACCACACTGGCCGACCAGCTCAAGTACGGCGCGCTGCCGCTGAAGTTCAACCGCAGCTCCGTCGACACCGTCTCCTCGACCCTCGGCCAGGACCAGCTCGAAGGCGGCCTGATCGCCGGCCTGATCGGCCTGGCCCTGGTGGTCGTCTACTGCCTGCTCTACTACCGCGGCCTCGGCATCGTGGCGGTGCTGAGCCTCGTGGTGGCCACGGTCATCACCTACACCTCGGTGGTGGTGCTCGGGCACAACGCCGGCTTCCGCCTCTCGCTGCCCCACATCATCGGCCTGGTGGTCTCCATCGGCATCACCGCCGACTCCTTCATCGTCTACTTCGAGCGCATACGCGACGAGATGAAGGAAGGACGGCGATCTCTCCGCTCGGCCGTCGAGGTGGCCTGGGTTCGCGCCAGGCGCACCATCCTGATCGCCGACGCCGTCATGTTCATCGCCGCGGTCGTCCTGTACTTCCTGGCGGTGGGCGGCGTCGCCGGGTTCGCGTTCGCGATGGGCCTGACCACGCTGATCGACGTCGTGGTGGTGTTCCTGTTCACCAAGCCGTTCATCGCCTCGCTGGCGAGGGTGAAGTTCTTCGCCAAGGGGCACCCGCTGTCCGGCCTCGACGCCGAGCGTATGAGCGAGGTCGGCTCGACCGGCCGCACGACCACTCCGCAGGAGGCCTGAGATGGGACTGGGGCGTCGCCTCTATCGCGGCGAGATCGACGTCGACTTCGTCGGCAAATGGCGGCTGTGGTACGGCCTGTCCGGCCTGCTGCTCGCCGTCTCGCTGGCCGGAATGCTGATCAACGGGCTCAACCTGGGCGTCGAGTTCAAGGGCGGCACGATCTTCTCGTTCAAGTCCTCGCAGGGCACGGTCGAGCAGGTGCGCGAGTCCGTGCTCGACCAGGGCGTGCACCAGGTGATCGTCCAGCAGGCGGGCACCGACGGCTGGCGGGCCACCACCGAGAGCCTGCCGGAGGACGCCCGCGTCCAGGTGCAGAGCGAGATCGCCAAGGACTTCGGGGTGCCTGCCGACCAGGTGAGCATCCAGGCCATCGGCCCGTCCTGGGGCGGTGAGGTCTCCCAGAAGGCCTGGATCGGCCTGGGCGTGTTCATGCTGGCGATCATCCTGTACCTGTCGATGGCGTTCGAGCCGAAGATGGCGCTGGCCGCGATCGTCGCGCTCATCCACGACCTGGTCATCACGGCCGGCATCTACGCCTGGTCGGGCTTCGAGGTCACGCCCGCCACGCTGCTGGGCTTCCTGACCATCCTCGGTTACTCGCTCTACGACGCGGTCGTGGTGTTCGACATGATCAAGGAGGTCACGGCCAAGCTGGGGCACACGTCCAAGCAGACCTACTCGATGGCCGCCAAC
This sequence comes from Nonomuraea mesophila, assembly GCF_004352805.1. NCBI lineage: Bacteria > Bacillati > Actinomycetota > Actinomycetes > Streptosporangiales > Streptosporangiaceae > Nonomuraea > Nonomuraea mesophila. The sequence continues at coordinate 102,541 of NZ_SMLD01000005.1, read as the reverse complement.
AACGCGCTCAACCACACACTGATCCGGTCGCTGAACACCTCGCTGGTCGCGATCCTGCCGGTGGCCGCGATCCTGTTCATCGGCACCACGCTGCTCGGCGCGGGCACGCTGAAGGACCTGTCGTTGTCGCTGTTCGTCGGCATGATCGTCGGCACCTACTCGTCGTTGTGCGTCGCCACGCCGCTGCTGGTGACGCTGAAGGAACGCGAGCCGCGCTACCAGGCCATCGCCAAGCGGCTGGCCTCCACGGGAGGCGGCGGCAAGGCAACGAAGAAGGGCGCCAAGACCGCGGCGGCCAAGGGCTGACCCACCCGCCTATGACGACGCCCTCGCCCGGCACCGGGCGGGGGCGTCGTCGTGTCCGCGCCCCCCGAGGCCGAGTCCATGGAGGTCCCTCGGGGATTCGTCCCTGACGGCGTCCCTGGCAGGACCGGCCGGTGCGGGCCTTGAGTGCGGTTCTGACGGCGTACAGGGCGGCGGTGCGCCTTGACCGCCGCAGCAGGCGTCGTCGCGTCAGAAAGGCGCTGAGGCGCGCGGAGGCATGGCGGCGCGGCCACCGGTAAGGAGCGCGGCGCGCCCTGGTGCGGTGCGGTCCCGCTCGGGTTCCGCCGGAACCAGGTGCGGGCTGGACGGGCGGTCGAGCGGACGCTGTCAAGGTGGTGCCGGCGCGGGTGAGGGCCGGGGCACGTGGGGGAGTGCCGGTGACGGGAGGGTGTCCTGTCAGGGCTCGCCATGCACCATCATGGAGCGCGGCAGACGGTCGGTGAGGAATGTGAGGAAAACGCCATGAGTGAGCTGAACTCGTTGATCCTGGAGCGCATCAGGGACGTCCCCGACTACCCGAAGCAGGGCGTCCTGTTCAAGGACATCACCCCCCTCCTCGCCGATCCCGTGGCAATGACGGCCGTGGTGGACGAACTGGCCGGGCTGCACCAGGTGGACAAGATCGTGGGGATCGAGGCGCGCGGGTTCATCCTCGCCGCTCCGGTGGCCTACCGCGCGGGCGCGGGGTTCGTGCCCGTACGCAAGAAGGGTAAACTGCCCGCCGCGACCCTCGAGGAGTCCTACGATCTGGAGTACGGCTCCGCGACCGTCGAGGTCCACCGCGACGCCCTCGCGCCCGGCGAGCGGGTTCTCGTCATCGACGACGTGCTGGCGACCGGTGGCACCGCCGCGGCGACCGTGGAGCTGGTGAGGAGGACCGGAGCCGAGATCGTCGGTGTGGCGGTGCTGATGGAGCTGGCCTTTCTGCGCGGACGCGAGCGGTTGACGGGAGTGCCGCTGCACTCGCTCGTGATCGTCTGAGCCCGCCCCGCGACTGCTCAAGTCGGCTGCCTGGATACACTTGGGGGATCTGGACTCGAACGTGAGGAGTCATTGCGTGAGGAGTCTGTGTGCCCCGTGATGTGGTCGCGCCCGACGTAACCGATTCCGGCAACGCCGAGGCGCCCGGCGTGCCGACGACGGTGCGCCGAAGGCGGTTTGGGGGTGGGGCCATGAATCCGGTGCTGGAGCCGCTGTTCCGTACGGTCCGCGCCACCCACCCCAAGGCCGACCTGCGCCTGATCGAGCGGGCCTACGACGTCGCGGCCTACCACCACCGTGACCAGAAGCGGAAGTCGGGCGACCCCTACATCACCCACCCGCTGGCGGTGGCGACGATCCTGGCCGAGCTCGGCACCGACGACGAGACGCTGTGCGCGGCGCTGCTGCACGACACGGTGGAGGACACCGCCTACAGCCTCGACGAGTTGCGCGGCGACTTCGGCGAGACGATCGCGTCCCTGGTCGACGGCGTGACCAAGCTCGACAAGGTCAAGTTCGGCGACGCGGCGCAGGCCGAGACCGTGCGCAAGATGGTCGTCGCGATGTCGCGCGACATCCGCGTGCTGATCATCAAGCTGGCCGACCGGCTGCACAACATGCGCACCATGCGCTACCTGCCCGAGCACAAGCGCCACCAGAAGTCGCGCGAGACGCTGGAGATCTTCGCCCCGCTGGCCCACCGCCTGGGCATGAACACGATCAAGTGGGAGCTCGAGGACCTCGCCTTCGCCATGCTCTATCCCAAGCGCTACGACGAGATCGCGCGCATGGTGTCGGAGCGCGCGCCGCGCAGGGACCTGTTCCTGCAGGAGGTCATCGAGAAGGTCTCCGGCGACCTGCGCGAGGCGAAGATCCGCGCCGTCGTCAAGGGCCGGCCGAAGCACTACTACTCGGTCTACCAGAAGATGATCGCCCGCGACGTGGCCTTCGACGACATCTACGACCTGGTGGGCATCCGCGTGCTGGTCGACAGCGTGCGTGACTGCTATGCCGCGCTCGGCACGATCCACGCCCGGTGGAACCCGGTGCCGGGGCGGTTCAAGGACTACATCGCGATGCCCAAGTTCAACATGTACCAATCGCTGCACACGACGGTGATCGGTCCCGAGGGCAAGCCGGTGGAACTGCAGATCCGCACCCACGCGATGCACCACAGGGCCGAATACGGCGTGGCCGCCCACTGGAAATACAAGGAGGAGGTCGGCAGCCCCGGCCCCGCGGGCAAGGTCAAGCCGGGCAGCGACATGGCGTGGCTGCGCCAGCTCCTCGACTGGCAGAAGGAGACCTCCGACCCGGGTGAGTTCCTCGAGTCGCTGCGGTTCGACCTGTCGGTGTCGGAGGTTTACGTCTTCACCCCGAAGGGGCAGGTCATCGCGCTGCCGGAGGGGGCCACCCCGGTCGACTTCGCCTACGCCGTGCACACCGAGGTGGGCCACCGCTGCATCGGCGCGCGGGTCAACGGGCGGCTGGTGCCGCTGGAGTCGCGGCTCGGCAACGGCGACACCGTGGAGATCTTCACGTCCAAGTCGCCCGACGCGGGCCCCTCGCGCGACTGGCTGAAGTTCGTCAAGTCGGGCCGGGCCCGCAACAAGATCCGGCAGTGGTTCTCCAAGGAGCGCCGCGAGACCGCGATCGAGGCCGGCAAGGAGGCCATCGGGCGGGCCATGCGCAAGCAGGGCCTGCCGCTGCAGCGGCTGATGTCGGGGGAGGCGCTGCTGGCGCTGGCCCGCGATCTGCGCTACCCCGACGTGTCGGCCCTCTACGCGGCGGTGGGCGAGGGCCACGTCGCGGCCCAGAACGTCGTGCAGAAGCTGGTGGCCTCGATCGGCGGCGTCGACAGCGCCGAGGAGGACATCGCCGAGACCTCGCTGCCGACCCGGCTGCGCGGCCGCCCCAGGGGCGGTGGCGGCGCGGGCGTGGTCGTCGCGGGCGACGCCGACGTGTGGGTACGCCTGTCGAAGTGCTGCACCCCGGTGCCCGGCGACGAGATCGTCGGCTTCGTCACCCGCGGCCACGGCGTCTCGGTGCACCGCGGCGACTGCACCAACGTGCAGCAGCTCAAGTCGCAGCCCGACCGGCTGGTGGAGGTCAGCTGGTCGCCGAGCGACGACAGCGTCTTCCTGGTGGCCATCCAGGTCGAGGCGCTCGACCGGCCGCGCCTGCTGTCCGACGTCACCCGTACGCTCTCCGACCAGCACGTCAACATCCTCAGCGCCTCGGTGACGACCTCGCGCGACCGGGTGGCCGTCAGCAAGTTCACCTTCGAGATGGGCGATCCCAAGCACCTGGGCCACGTGCTGAAGGCCGTACGCAGCATCCAGGGAGTCTTCGACGTCTACCGGGTGAGCGGCGCCGGAAGCTGAGCCGTGCGGTCAGCCGTGCGGTCAGCCGGGGGTCAGCCGGCGAGGCCGGGCAGGTTGACCACGATAGCCTCCTGCGTGCTGCGGGCGATCACCACCACGGCCTCCTGCGACGGGTCCGGGTTCTCCTCGCGATGCGGCACGTACGGCGGGACGTAGATGTAGTCGCCGGGGCCCGCCTCGATGCGCACCTCTTCGGAGTCGGAATCCTCCAGGAAGACGAACGCGGGCGTGCCGCTGACCACGTAGATGGCCGTCTCGGAAGCCCCGTGATGGTGGTCGGAGGAGCGGGTGGCGGGCGCGACATGCGTCTGGCCCATCCACAACCGCGTGGAGCCGGCCGTGGCGCCGCTGATGGCGGCCAGCCGGCGCATGCCGGAACTCTGCGCCGTGTCGCCCGTGAGCTCCCCGGAGGGCACGTGACGCAGCGGCTGGTGGAACGGGTCTCCCTCGGCTCGATAGCCCTCCCACAGCCGCCCTCCGGCCCGTTCCAGCACGCCGGAGGCGACGGCGGCCAGGCGCGGGGAGTCGTCGTGCGCGGCGAGCAGCTCGGCGGCCAGCTCGGGGTCGTGCGCGCGCAGCTCGCGCAGCAGCCACTTGCCGCTGCCCTGCCAGTGGCGCCCGACGCCCAGCGCGGTCCTGGCGGCTTCCTGGACCACCTCCCAGCGGATGAACGCCTGCTCGCCGGCGTCGGCCACCCCCGCCAGGTCGTCGAGGAGGTCGGACAGCACATAGCGGGCCCGTTCGGCCTGGTCGGGCGTCAGCCCGCCGGGCCCTTCCGCCAGGCGCTCGCCGAGCGTGCTCTGCAGGTCGCTGGCCCGCCCGCCCGTCCTGTCGGCCAGCACCGCGCCCTCGGCGCACATGCGCGCCAGGCTCGGCCTGCGCCTGCCGAAGTCCTTGTCGAAGTAGGCGTGCAGGCTGGTCTCGCTGTGCACGAACAACTCCACCGGCCACCCGCGCCAGCGCAGCGACTCGCGGTAGGGGACCGCCAGGCCGTCGAGCACCACCACGACGTCGAGGTCGGACGTGCTGGTGCGGCGCTCGGTGAGCACGCTGCCGCCGACGAAGGCGTACAGGGCGCCCGGGAACATCTCCTCGACGAGGGCGCGCGCGTCGGTGACGGGATCCATGACGTCAGCCTAGATCCCAGGCACAGGCGCGCGCCGCCCTATTCGGCAGCGGCCGCGGCTCAGCTGAACTCGGCCAGCGTGCGCTCGGCCTCCTCCAGCCACGACCGGCGGGCGGTCAGCGCCTCCTCGGCCTCCTTGACGTCCTTGGCGCGCCCTGCGGCCTGCGCCTTGGACAGCCGCTTCTCCAGCTGGTCGATGGAGGTGCGCAGCTGGTCGACCGTGCTCTGGGCGCGCGCCCTCGCCTCGGGGTTGGAGCGCTTCCACTCGGCGTCCTCGGCCTTGCGCACCGCGTCGTCGACCTTGCGCAGCCCGCCCTCGAGGCGGTCGCGCTGGTCGCGCGGCACGGGGCCGGCGGCCTCCCAGCGCTCCAGGATGTGCCGCAGCGCCCCTCTCGCCGTGCGTGCGTCGGTGACGGGCAGGATCTTCTCCGCCTCGGCGAGCAGTTGCTCCTTGACCGCGGCGTTGGCCGCGAGCGAGGCGTCGCGCTCGGCGAACACGGCGGAACGGGCCTGGAAGAACTGGTCCTGGGCGCCCTTGAAACGGGCCCAGAGCTCGTCCTCGGCCTCGCGAGATGCCCGGCCGGCGCTCTTCCACTGCTGCATCAGGTCGCGGTAGATCGCGGCGGTGCCGCCCCAGTCGGTCGAGTCGGCCAGCGCCTCGGCCTCGGCGACGATGCGCTCCTTGGCCGCGCGCACCTCCTCACGCTGCTCGTCGAGCCCCGCGAAATACTGCTTGCGGCGCTTGGCGAACGCTGTGCGGGCGGCCGACAGGCGCTTCCACAGCGCGGCCTCGGTGACCCGGTCGATGCGGTCGGCGGCCTTCCACTCCTCGATGAGCTGGCGCAGCCGCTCACCGCCGGACTTCCAGTGGGTGGTCTCGTCGGCGATGCGCTCGGCCTCGGCGACGATGCGTTCCTTGACCGCCCTGGCCTCGGCCCGCGCCTGTTCGCGGGCGGCCTTGACCTCCTCGCGGCGCTGGGCGACCAGCCCGGTGAGGCCGTCGAGCCTGGCCGTCAGCGCGGCCAGGTCGCCGACGGCGTGGGCGTCCGCGACGGCCTCACGCAGCTTGGTGATGCTGGCCTCGGCCTGCGCCGGAGCCAGGTCGGTGCTCCTGACGCGCTGTTCGAGCAGCTGGACCTGACCGGCCAGCTCGTCGTACTTGCGATGGAAGTAGGCCAGTGCCTCTTCGGGTTCACCGGCCTGCCAGGACCCGACGGCTCGCTCTCCCTCAGCCGTACGCACGTAGACGGTGCCGTCGTCGTCTACCCGGCCCCATGGGTCGGTGCTCACCGTGTCCTCCCGCACTCTCCATCAGACCCTTCGGGACTACTTCGTCCCTAGTTTGTATTACGTCAGCTCTTGCCGGCGAATGTCACGTCTTTGATTTCGACGCTTTGCTTCGGTGCTCCGGTCCCGTCTCCCGCGTCCGCAACGACGCCTGCTTTGCTCACCTTGTCCAGGATGTCCAGCCCCTTGGTGATCGTACCCACCGGCGTGTATTGCGGGGGGAGAGCGATGTCACCGAAAACGAGGAAGAACTGGCTGCCCGTCGTTCCGGGTGCCTGCGTCTTGGCCATCGCCATCACGCCCCGCTTGTACGTGGCGCCCTCCAGGTTCTCCTCGGCCATGACGTAGCCGGGGCCGCCCGAGCCGTCCTGGCTCTTGCCGTCGGCCTTGGCGAACGGGTCGCCGCACTGGAGCATCGGGAACTGCTCGCTGCCCAGCCTGTGGCACTTGCTCCCGTCGTAGTAGTTCTTCTTGGCGAGGTGCTCGAGCGAGTTGGTCGTGCACGGCGCCTTGGCGTTGTCGAGCTCCACCACGATGTCGCCGCGGTTGGTCGCGAACGTCATCGTCTTCTTCGCCGGTTCGGTCTTCACCTTCTTCGGCGGCAGGCCGACGTCCTTCACCTTGCCCCCGGTCGTGTCGGCGGCGTAGTCGCACGTGCCGGCCGCCGCGTCGTAAGGCTTGGGCCCCGTGGTCGCCGCCGCTGAGGCGGTGTCCTGGGGCGCCGCCGTGGGCGACGCGGCCGCGTCCGTCGGCGTGTCACCGCCGCTCATGAACGCGATCGCGGCCACGATGCCGCCGACCACGACCACCACGCCCACGGTGGAGCCGATGATCGCCGTGCGCTTGGCCTTCTGCTCGCGCTCGAGACGGCGCTGCATCTGCCGCTCGTAGTGCTCACGCGCCAGCTGCTTCTGCCGGTCCTTCCCCGTGGCCACCGCTTTGCCTCCCTTAGTGAATCAACTGAGGTGGGCGAATCGTATCGGCCATTGGGTAATGATTCGCAGCCCGGCGACCCGCACCGGTACCCTTCGGTTACATTCCCATTGGCTTTTCGACGAGATCACCTGAGGCAGATGCTCATCGCCGGCTTCCCCGCAGGGGCCTTCCAGACCAACTGTTACGTCGTCGCGCCCGCCGCGGGCGAGGAGTGCGTGATCGTCGATCCAGGCCAGGACGCGACCGACGGCGTCGACGAGCTGCTGCGCGAGCACCGGCTCAAGCCGGTCGCGGTCCTGCTCACCCACGGTCACCTCGACCATGTCTGGTCCGTGGCCCCGGTCTGCGGCGCGCGTGACGTCCCCGCGTGGATCCACCCCGACGACCGCCACCTGCTCAGCGATCCCGCCGCCGGCTGGTCCGACACGAGCGCCCAGCTGTTCGGGGGCCTGACGCTGAGCGAGCCCGACGACGTGCGCGAGCTGTCCGACGGGGCCGTGCTGAAGCTCGCCGGCCTCGAGCTCGTGGTCGACCACACCCCGGGCCATACCAGGGGGTCGGTGAGCTTCCGGCTGCCCGGCGACGAGGTCATGTTCTCGGGCGACCTGCTGTTCGCCGGCTCCATCGGCCGATCAGACCTTCCCGGCGGCGACTACGCCACGATTCTGCGCAGCCTGGCTACCAAGTGTCTGCCGCTGCCGGACGATACGGTCGTTCTGCCGGGCCACGGACCACAGACAACGATTGGCCGCGAGCGAGCCGTCAACCCATACCTGAAAGAGGCGGCGCCGCACGCCGGTCCCACACGAGGGATCTAATGAGCTTCCAAGCACCCAAAGGCACCTTCGACTGGCTGCCTCCCCGCTCCGAGCGGATCCTCGCCGTGCGCGAGGCGCTCGCCGCGCCGCTGCGCCAGGCGGGCTACGGCTACATCGAGACGCCTGTCTTCGAGGACACCCAGCTGTTCGCCAGGGGCGTAGGCGAGTCGACCGACATCGTCTCCAAGGAGATGTACACCTTCCCCGACAAGGCGGGCCGCTCCCTGACCCTGCGCCCCGAGGGCACGGCCTCCGTCGTGCGCGCGGTGCTGCAGCACAACCTGCACGCCGGCCAGCTCCCGGTGAAGTTGTGGTACTCCGGCAGCCAGTTCCGCTACGAGCGCGCCCAGAAGGGCCGCTACCGCCACTTCTGGCAGGTCGGCGCGGAGGCGCTCGGTTCGGAGGACCCGGCGCTCGACGCCGAGCTCATCGTGCTCGGCGCCCGCGGATTCGCCTCGCTCGGCCTGAAGAACGTCAGGCTGCTGCTCAACTCGCTCGGCGACAAGACGTGCCGGCCCGCCTACCGCGCGGCGCTGCAGGAGTTCCTGCGCGGCCTCGACCTCGACGCCGACACCAGGGCCCGCATCGAGATCAACCCGCTGCGGGTGCTCGACGACAAGCGCCCCGAGGTCCAGGCCCAGCTCACCGGCGCCCCCCTGGTGGTCGACCACCTGTGCGCGGCCTGCCTGGCCTACCACGAGGAGGTCCGCTTCCTGCTGAAGGCGTCCGAGATCGCGTTCGAGGACGACCCTCGGCTGGTGCGCGGGCTCGACTACTACACGCGCACCACGTTCGAGTTCGTGCACGACGGGCTCGGCTCCCAGTCGGCCGTCGGCGGCGGCGGGCGCTACGACGGGCTGAGCGAGATGCTCGACGGCCCGCCGCTGCCCAGCGTCGGGTGGGCGCTCGGGGTCGACCGCACGTTCCTCGCCATGGAGGCCGAGGGGCTGCTCGACGATCACGCGCAGGCCCGCGTCCAGGTGTACGGTGTCCCGCTGGGCGACGAGGCCCGCCGCCGGATGTTCCTGGTCGTCAGCGAGCTGCGCGCGGCGGGCGTCAGCGCCGACATGGCCTTCGGCGGCAAGGGGCTCAAGGGCGCGATGAAGGGCGCCGGCCGTTCGGGTGCCGGGTTCGCGCTGATCCTGGGCGAGCGTGACCTCGCGGCCGAGGTCGTGCAGGTCAAGGACCTGACCACCGCCGAGCAGAGCGAGGTGCCGCTGGCCGAGGTCGTCGACGTCCTGAAGGGGAAGGTGCGGTGATCCGCCGCTCGGCCGGTGCCGGGTCGTCGCCGTCCCTTCGCCTTTTCTATCCGTACGAGGGGACGGTGTGGTGATCCGCGAGCCAGCGCCCGCCGGGTCGTCGCCATCCCTTCGCCTTTTCTATCCGTACGAAGGGAAAGTGCAGTGATCCGCACGCATACCGCCGGGTCGCTCCGCGAGGAGCACGCCGGGCAGCAGGTGACGCTCGCAGGATGGGTGGCCCGCCGCCGTGACCACGGCGGCGTTGTCTTCATCGACCTGCGTGACGCCTCCGGCTCGGCGCAGGTGGTCTTCCGCGAGGAGGACCACGCTCACGACCTGCGCGCCGAATACTGCGTGCAGGTCGTCGGCCAGGTCAGGGTGCGCCCGGAGGGCAACGAGAACCCCGACCTGCCCACGGGCGCGATCGAGGTGGTCGCCGACCGGGTCGAGGTGCTCAGCGAGTCCGCGCCGCTGCCGTTCCCCATCGAGGGCAGCGTGGGGGTGTCGGAGGAGGCGCGGCTCAAGCACCGCTATCTCGACATCCGCCGCCAGCAGGTCGCCGAGGCGATGCGCACCCGGTCCAAGGCCACCTACCTCGCCAACGAGGTGATGCACGAGCTCGGCTTCGTCTACGTCGAGACGCCGACGCTGACCCGCTCCACGCCCGAGGGCGCACGTGACTTCCTCGTGCCGGTGCGCCTGCAGCCGGGCAACTGGTACGCGCTGCCGCAGTCGCCCCAGCTGTTCAAGCAGCTGCTGCAGGTGGCCGGGCTGGAGCGCTACTACCAGCTGGCCAAGTGCTACCGCGACGAGGACCTGCGGGCCGACCGGCAGCCGGAGTTCACGCAGATCGACGTCGAGATGTCCTTCGTGGACCAGGAGGACGTCATCGAGGTCGGCGAGACGCTGATCGGCCGGCTGTGGAAGGAGATCGCCGGCTACGAGCTGCCGACGCCGCTGCCGCGCATGACGTACGCCGACGCCATGGCCCGCTTCGGCTCCGACAAGCCGGACCTGCGCTTCGGCCAGGAACTGGTCGAGATGACCGAATACTTCTCCGGCACCGCGTTCCGCGTCTTCCAGGCCGACTACGTGGGCGCCGTCGTCATGCCGGGCGGCGCCTCGCAGACCCGCAAGGAGCTCGACGGCTGGCAGGAGTGGGCGCGCTCGCGCGGCGCCAAGGGCCTGGCCTACGTGCTCGTGCAGGAGGACGGCACGCTGGGCGGCCCGGTCGCGAAGAACCTGTCGGAGCAGGAGCTGTCCGGGCTGGCCGCCAAGGTGGGCGCAGAGCCGGGCGACGCGATCTTCTTCGCCGCCGGCGCCAGGAACGCCTCCCGCGACCTGCTCGGCGCGGCCCGGCTGGAGATCGGCCGGCGCTGCGACCTCATCGACGAGTCGCAGTGGTCGTTCCTGTGGGTCGTCGACGCGCCCATGTTCGAGGAGGACGGCGAGGGCGGCTGGACTGCCGTGCATCACCCGTTCACCGGCCCGAAGCCGGAGTGGGCCGACAGCTTCCAGGACCACCCGGGCGAGGCGCTGGCCTACGCGTACGACATGGTCTGCAACGGCATGGAGATCGGCGGCGGCTCGATCCGTATCCACCGGGCCGAGATGCAGCAGCGCGTGTTCGACGTGCTCGGCATCTCCAAGGAGGAGGCGGAGAGCAAGTTCGGCTTCCTGCTGGAGGCGTTCAAGTACGGCCCGCCGCCGCACGGAGGCATCGCCTACGGCTGGGACCGCATCTGCATGCTGCTGTCCGGCGGCGAGTCGATCCGTGACGTGATCGCGTTCCCGAAGACGGCGTCCGGGTTCGACCCGCTCACGGGTGCTCCCACGCCGATCACGGCGGGCCAGCGCAAGGAGGCGGGCGTCGACGCGCCGCCCAAGCCCTGACCGGTGTTCCCCACGTGTGCGGCAGGCGCCTGGCGACGCCTGCCGTACACGGTCACGGGAAGGTCAGGAGAAGGTGATCTTCTTGATGATCACGGGCTTCTTGGGGGCGGTGGTGCCGCCGTCGCCGGTGATGTCGTCGTTGTTGAGGAGCAGGTCCTCCCCGCTGGTGGCGAGTCCGAGCAGCATGTCCATGCCCTCGCTGACCATGCCGATGACCGAGTAGCCCGCGCCGACCTGGAGGTTCTCGTCCGACAGTGAGATGGCGAACTGGCTGTTGTTCCGGCCCGCCGCCTCACTGGGCTGGGTCATGAACACCACGCCCTTGCCCAGCGGGATGTCGGTGTTCTCGTCGGCGTAGACGTAACCCGCGGTGCCCTGGCCGTCGGTCGGGTTCTTGCCGTCGGCCTTGGCCTGCGGGTCGCCGCACTGCAGCATGTGCACGCCGGCGACGTCGGGCGTGACCAGGCGGTGGCACTTCATGTCGTCGTAGAACTTCTTCTTCGTCAGGTAGCGCATCGAGTTGACCGCGCACGGCGCCGCCTCGGTCATGAGGTCGACGGTGAAGCTGCCGCGGTTGGTGGCGACCGTCATCTTCTTCAGCTTCATGTTGGGCTTCTTGCCCGGCAGACCGACGAACTTGTGCGGGAGTGACTTGTCCCGCTTGTACGTGCAGGTCACCGGACCCTTCTTCGTCGGGCTCGGTGACGTCCCCGGAGGGGTGACGGACGCGCTGGCGGAAGGGGTGCTCTGCGCCGCGGTCTCCTCGGACCCCTTGTCGACCATCGTGGTCCCGGCGAAGATCCCGCCCGCCACCACGACCACCGCCACGCCCGCGCCGAGGAAGGTGTTGCGCCTCCCCTTGGAGGTCTGGTCGGCGGCGCGCTTGGCCTGCCGTTCCTTGTGCTCCCGCGCCAGCTCTCTCTGGCGGTCTTCTTCGTTCTGGCGGTCGTCGCCGCTCACCGCTATGTCCTCTCGCTTTTGCCCACGCATGACCAAACAACTCCGCGCATGCTACCGGCCTCCGATATGTGCCGGACGTAAGTGGCGAAAGCCGGTGGATGCGACCAGTGTGATGGAGGCTCGCCGCCGTCGTGGCGCCCGCGTTCGGCCCGGTCCGTACGGCGCTCGCAGGGCCTCGTGAGGGCGCCGCCGCGCGGGCTCACCGGCCTCGCGGACCCTGTAGCCTCGCGTTGTGGACAGCTTGTTCGATTCGGCGGCTGAGGAGGCCACGCCGCAGCCGCTCGCGGTGCGCATGCGCCCGCGCAATCTCGACGAGGTGATCGGCCAGCGGCACCTGCTCGGCTCCGGCACCCCGCTGCGGCGCCTGGTCGAGAGCGAGGCGCCCATGTCGCTGTTCCTGTGGGGGCCGCCGGGCACCGGCAAGACGACCCTCGCCTACGTGGTCTCCAACGTCACCAAACGCCGCTTCGTCGAGATCTCGGCCGTGTCGGCGGGCGTCAAGGACGTGCGCGCGGCCATCGACAACGCCCGGCGCGAGCTCGGCATGACCGGCCGGCAGACGGTGCTGTTCGTCGACGAGGTGCACCGCTTCAACAAGGCCCAGCAGGACGCGCTGCTGCCCGCCGTGGAGAACCGCTGGGTCACCTTCATCGGCGCCACCACGGAGAACCCGTTCTTCTCGGTCATCTCGCCGCTGCTGTCGCGTTCGCTGCTCCTCAGCCTGGAGTCGCTGACCGACGACGACGTGCGCGCGGTGCTGGAGCGTGCGGTGTCCGACCCGCGCGGCCTGGGCGGGCGCGCGACGCTGTCCCCGCAGGCCCTGGAGCATCTCGTACGCCTCGCGGGCGGCGACGCGCGCCGGTCGCTGACCTACCTGGAGGCGGCGGCGCTGCTGGGCGACGACATCACCGTCGAGGTGGTGGAGAAGGCCGTCGACAAGGCCGCCGTACGCTACGACCGGCAGGGCGACCAGCACTACGACGTGATCAGCGCGTTCATCAAGTCGATGCGCGGTTCCGACGCCGACGCCGCGCTCCACTACCTCGCCCGCATGGTCGAAGCCGGCGAGGACCCGCGGTTCATCGCCCGCCGCATCGTCATCTTCGCCTCCGAGGACGTCGGCATGGCCGACCCCACCTGCCTGCAGACCGCGGTGGCCGCCGCGCAGGCGGTGCAGCTCATCGGGCTGCCCGAGGGGCAGATCAACCTCGCCCAGGCCGTCATCCACTGCGCGACCGCGCCCAAGTCCAACGCGGTCGTCAAGGCCATCGGGGCGGCGGTCGGCGACGTCCGCAAGGGGCTGATCGGCCAGGTGCCCGGCCACCTGCGCGACGCTCACTACTCCGGCGCCGACAAGCTGGGCCACGGCGACGGCTACAAATACCCCCACGACTTCGAGCACGGCCTGGTGCGCCAGGACTACGCGCCCGAGCAGGTGCGCGACAGGCGCTACTACGAGCCGACCAGGCACGGCGCCGAGGGGCCCGTGGCCGAGCGCTGGGCCAGGATCCGCGCCTTCCTGCGCGGCGCCTGAGGTCCGCGCGCGGGCGGGGCCGATGTACGGTTGCAGGAGTGACGGCGGGACACGCCGCGGCTCCGGCCCCGCGAGGTGGCGGGCGCGGCGGCGTGATGCCGGAGCGGCGGCTCGTGCCCGGCTCGGGGTGGCACGCGGTCTCACGCGGGCGGTCACGGGAAGGGCCGGGGCCGACGTGGCGGCCTGATCAAGGTCGCTTTCCCCACTAATGTGGTCGCTCGAACGCGATAGGGTCTTGCCGTTCCGGCCCAGCGTACGAGGGAGATGCGCGGATGCTTACCGCTGGAGAGGTCGCCGGGCTGATCGCGGCCACGGGCTGGATCGTCCTGGTCTGTGTGCTGGTCATGGTGCTCGTCAAGGTCGCCAGGCTGCTCACCGAGACCACCAAGGCGGTCTCCGATCTCAACAACCGGCTGACGCCGCTGCTCGACGACATGAGCGTCACGGTCAACGAGACCAACAGGCAGCTGGTCGCCGTCGAGGCCATCGCCAGGGACGTCAAGCAGGTCAGCGGCCACGCGGCCAAGCTGAGTGCCGTGACACAGACGATCTTCACCGGGCCGCTGATCAAGGTTTCGTCGCTCGGCTACGGCGTGCGGCGCGCCATCGAGGCCCGCACACCGGCCAGGCAGGCCGCCCGGGGGACCCGGAGGACGGCCCAGCAGGCCCAGAAGACGGCGCAGAAGACGGCATCCAGGCGGCCGAGATGATCAGGCGGCTGTTCTACCTCTCGCTCGGCGCGTTCCTCGCCTTCTGGGTGATGCGCAGGCTGCAGGCGCTTCATCCCGACCACGTGGCCCGTCGCACCGCCGACGGGGCGGCGGGCATGCTCCGGCAGGTGAGAGACTTTACTTCCGACGCGCTCGGCGAGGCCGCCGGCCGCGAAACAGAGTTGCGGGCGCGCTTCGGGCTCGACGACGCTGAAGACCACACGTAATTCCACAACCAACGCAAAGGATGGCCACCATGGAGTCGGCAGAGATCGCCCGCCGCTTCCTGCGCTTCTTCGAGGAGCGTGGGCACAAGATCGTGCCCTCGGCCAGCCTGATCGCTGAGGACCCCACGCTACTCCTGGTTCCTGCCGGTATGGTGCCGTTCAAGCCGTACTTCCTGGGGCAGCGCAAGCCTCCGGCGTCCCGGCTGGCCACCGCGCAGAAGTGTGTGCGCACCCCCGACATCGAAGAGGTCGGCAAGACCACGCGGCACGCGACGTTCTTCCAGATGCTGGGCAACTTCTCCTTCGGCGACTACTTCAAGGCCGAAGTGATCCCGTTCGCGTGGGAGCTGCTCACGAAATCCGAGTCCGACGGCGGCTTCGGCTTCCCCGAGGACCGGCTCTGGGCGACCGTCTACCTCGACGACGACGAGGCGTACGACATCTGGCGCAACAGCGTCGGTCTGCCCGACGAGCGCATCCAGCGCCGTGGGCTTGAGGACAACTACTGGCACATGGGCGTGGCCGGACCGGGCGGCCCGTGCTCGGAGATCTACTACGACCGCGGCGCCGAATACGGCAAGGAGGGCGGCCCCGTCGCCGACGAGGACCGCTACCTCGAGGTCTGGAACCTCGTGTTCATGCAGTACCAGCTCAGCCAGGTCCGTTCCAAGGTCGACTTCGACGTGGCGGGCGAGCTGCCCTCGAAGAACATCGACACCGGCATGGGCCTCGAGCGCATGGCGACGATCCTGCAGGGTGTCGACAACCTCTACGAGATCGACACCACGTACAAGATCCTCGACCGCGCGGCCGAGCTCACCAAGACCCGCTACGGGCGCGACCAGCGCGCCGACGTCAGCCTGCGGGTGATCGCCGACCACGTGCGCACCGGCACCATGCTGGTCGCCGACGGCGTCATGCCCGGCAACGAGGGCCGCGGCTACGTCCTGCGCCGCATCCTGCGCCGTACGGTGCGCAACCTGCGCCTGCTCGGCTCCGGCGACGACCGCTACATGCACGAGCTGACCGACGTCGCGATCAATGTCATGGGTGAGCAATACCCCGAGCTCAAGGCCGACGCGCCGCAGATCCACGGCATCATCGACGCCGAGGAGGCCTCCTTCCTCGGCACGCTGCGCACCGGCACCGCCATCTTCGACGTGGCGGTCGAGGAGACCAAGCGCAGGTCGGCCACCACGCTCCCCGGTGAGCAGGCGTTCAAGCTCCACGACACCTACGGCTTCCCGATCGACCTGACGCTGGAGATGGCGGCCGAGCACGGGCTCACGGTCGACGAGGAGGGCTTCCGCCGCCTCATGCAGGAGCAGCGGCACGCGGCCAAGGCCGATGCGGCGGCGAAGAAGACCGGCAACGCCGACATCTCCGTCTTCGGGCAGCTGCTCGAGGCGTCGGGCAAGGTCGAGTTCCTCGGCTACGACCAGACCGAGGCCGACACCAGCGTGGCCGGCATCATCGTCGACGGGGTGCCCGTGCCGGTGGCGGGCGCGGGTTCCAACGTCGAGGTCGTGCTCGCGCGCACCCCGTTCTACGCCGAGGGCGGCGGCCAGCTCGCCGACCAGGGTGTGATCCGCACCAGCGGCGCGGAGGTCGAGATCGTCGACGTGCAGTCCCCGCTCGCGGGGCTCGTCGTGCACCGCGGCAAGGTCCGCAAGGGCGAGCTCAGGGTCGGTGAGGAGGCGCAGGCCGAGATCGACGTCGAGCGCCGCCGCG
This sequence comes from Nonomuraea mesophila, assembly GCF_004352805.1. Lineage (NCBI taxonomy): Bacteria > Bacillati > Actinomycetota > Actinomycetes > Streptosporangiales > Streptosporangiaceae > Nonomuraea > Nonomuraea mesophila. The sequence continues at coordinate 86,389 of NZ_SMLD01000005.1, read as the reverse complement.
CGATCTCGCGCAGCCACAGCGCCACCCACCTTGTCCACCGCGGCTTCAAGAACGCGCTCGGCGAGACGGCGGCGCAGGCCGGTTCTGAGAACTCGCCCGGCCGTTTCCGCTTCGACTTCACCGCCTCGGGCGCGGTGCCACAGAGCGTGCTGCGCGACGTCGAGGACGAAGTCAACGCCGTGCTCATCAACGACCTCCAGGTCAACGCCTTCTACACCTCCCAGGCGGAGGCCAGGGCGATGGGCGCGCTGGCGATGTTCGGCGAGAAATACGGCGACGAGGTGCGCGTCGTCGAGATCGGCGACTACTCCCGCGAGCTGTGCGGCGGCACCCACGTGCACAGCTCCGGCCAGCTCGGCCTGGTCAAGGTGCTGGGCGAGCAGTCCGTCGGCGCCGGGGTGCGCCGCGTCGAGGCGCTCGTCGGCATCGACGCCTTCCGCTTCCTGGCGCGTGAGAGCGTGCTGGTCGCCCAGCTCTCCGAGCAGCTCAAGGCCCGCCGCGAAGAGCTTCCCGAGCGCATCGACGGCATCGTCACCCGGCTGCGCACGGCCGAGAAGGAGCTGGAGAAGCTGCGCTCCGCGCAGGTGCTCCAGGTGGCGGGAGACCTGGCCGCACAGGCTCGTGACCTGCACGGAGTCTCCGTGGTGACACACCGCGCGCCTGATGGCACCGGCGCTGATGATCTGCGTAAGCTCGCGCTTGATGTGCGTGGCAGGTTCCCGGCCGACAGACCGGCGGTCATCGTGATCGCCGGCGCCCCCTCCGACAGGCCCGTGGTGGTTGCCGCGGTCAATGAGGCGGGGCGCGAGCGGGGGCTCAAAGCCGGGCAACTGGTCGGCGTCGCCGCCAAGGCTCTTGGGGGTGGCGGTGGCGGCAAGGACGATGTCGCGCAAGGGGGCGGCACACGGCCGGAGGCGATCGGTGACGCGCTGCGCCTGGTCGAGCAGGCCGTCGCTGACCAGGTCAGCCGATAGCCCGGCCGGCATGAGATTCGGTGCGCGGATCGGCGTCGACGTCGGATCCGTACGCGTGGGCGTGGCCCGCAGCGACCCTTCGGGCATGCTGGCCACGCCGGTCGAAACCGTCAGACGCGGCAAGGGCACCCTCGACCGCATCGCCGCGATCGTCGCCGAGCACGAGGCGATCGAGGTCGTGGTGGGGCTGCCCACCTCGCTGTCGGGTCGTGAGGGGCAGGCGGCCACGCTGGCGCGGGAGTTCGCCTCGGCCCTCGCGGCCCGGGTGGCGCCGACGCCGGTGCGGCTGTTCGACGAGCGGCTGACCACGGTGACCGCGCAGCAAGGACTGCGGGCCAGCGGCGTACGCGCGAAGAAGCAGCGCGGCGTCGTCGACCAGGCGGCCGCGGTCATACTGCTGCAGGACGCCCTCGACTCCGAACGCGCCACGGAAAGACCACCAGGCAGGCCCGTCGAACCGCCACCGGCGGCCGGCGGACCTGCCTCATGAGCGGCCGATCGACGGGCCCCTGCCGTGACCGGCGCGGGTGCGTGACCACCCCGTGCGCCCTGCCCGCCCCGGCGGGGAGCGGAAGCGCCCCCGCCACGAGCGGGCGGGGCGAGGTGGTCTCGTGACCGGCATGCCCGAAGACGACGACGTAATTCCGTTCCTCGACACGGATCCCCGTGAGACGGATCCCCGCGACACGGATCCCCGCGACACGGATCCCCGCGACACGGATCCCCGCGACACGGATCCCCGTGAGACGGATTCCCACGACACGGATCCCCGCGACACGGATCCCCGTGAGACGGATTCCCACGACACGGATCCCCGCGACACGGATCCCCGTGAGACGGATTCCCACGACACGGATCTCCGTGAAGCGGATCTCCGTGAAGCGGATTCCCGCAACACGGACTCTCGTGAGGATGGTCTCCGCGATGCGGGCTCGCGCCTGGGAGACGTCCGCGGCACGGGCTCGCGTGAAGGGGATGTGCGCGATGCGGGCTTCCGTGAGGGCGATGTCCGTGAGGGCGATGTCCGTGAGGCGGGCTCGCCTGAGGGGGATGTGCGCGACGCGGGCTCACGCGAGACGAATGTCCGGGACGCGGGTGGTGACGTGGATCCGGCGCCGGAAGAGGGGAGCGGTGCGCGCCCGCCCCGCGCGGACGCACCGTCCTCCGCACCAGGAACGCCGACGACCTCCGGGACGGGTTCCGGGTCTAGGGCCGGGGCGGAGGCCGGGCGGCTGGCGCAGCGTCGCCGCGGGGCACTGCGCCGGGCAGGGCTGCTGTCGACCGGTCTGCTCGTCTCCCTGGTGGCCGTGGGGGCCGGGGCCATCGCGGTGCTCAAGCCGTACATCAGTCCGGATGACTTCGAGGGGCCGGGCAGCGGCTCGGTGACCGTTCGCATCACGCCCGGGTCGAGTGCGGCCGCCATCGGCTCGACGTTGGCCGACGCCGGCGTGGTGGCCAGCGCGCGGTCGTTCGTGAAGGTGTCGGAGGACCGCGCGGTGACCGGGAGGCTCCGTCCAGGCCACTACCGCATGCGCAAGGGCATGGCGGCGGGTGCGGCGCTCGACCTGCTGCTCGCGCCCTCGTCCAGGATCGTGAAGCGGGTCACCGTGCCCGAGGGGCTGCGGGCGGCCGAGGTGCTGGCGCGGGTGGCCCAGCTGACCGGGTTGCCGCTCGAGGAGCTGAAGGGCGTCGACAAGGCCCTTGTGGGGCTGCCTGACTACGCGCCGGGGATCGAGGGGTTCCTGTTCCCCGCGACGTACGAGGTGGAGCCGGGCGACACGGCGGTCGACGTGCTGGCGGCGATGGTGGAACGTTTCCGTGCCGCGGCCCGTCACGTGGGCCTGGCGGCCGAGGCCGCGAGGGTGAACCTGACGCCGCTGGAGGCGGTCACGGTGGCGAGCCTGATCCAGGCCGAGGGCGGCACCGACGCCGACTATCCCAAGATCGCTAGAGTGATCTACAACCGCCTGGCGAAGGACACACCGCTGGAGATCGACAGTACCGTTCTGTACGCCCAGAACCGCCGGACACTTAAGGTCACAGAGCGTGACACCAAAGTCGCTTCTCCGTACAACACCTACCGCCACAAGGGGCTGCCGCCCGGTCCTATCGCCAATCCCGGCGAGAAGGCGCTGATGGCGGCGTTGCACCCGGCTGAGGGCGATTGGCACTGGTTTGTCACCACTGATCCGGCACATAGAATCACCAAATTCACCAACAAAGAGAGCGAGTTCGTGAGATACCGGGAAGAGTTGAATAAGAACCTCGGGACGAGCTGATGTTCGGTGGACCCCCCGCTATCACCGCGCAAAAGCCCCAAAACAGGGCATGCGTCCTCTTCCCGTCCCTTAGCATGGCTACCCAGTGTGATCTCCGCTGGCCGTGGCAGCACGTCCGGCGGGCCCCCCAGTTCCGCTCGGTGACCCCAGCCGGTTGGGCAGTTCCGCTTGACGCCTGGCCGGGCGTGCCGGGAGATTGGCCAGCGAATCCATGAGCGATCTCGATCTGAACTCCTTGCTCGGCGCCGAGGACGACGAAGGTCCTGCCCGGCGCCGCGGCCGTGGTGGCAACAGGCGTGGCAGCGGCCGCAGGCGGCGCAGGCGCCGAAACCGCGGCCGGTTCATCGCGCCGTTGCTGGCCTTCGTGGTGCTGGCCGGCATCATCGGCGGTGGCGGCTACTACGGCTACATGTGGCTCAACGACGCCCTCGTGCCCGACGACTACACCGGCCAAGGCTCCGGCGAGGTCGTCATCGAGATCGAAAGCGGTCAGAGCGCCTCCGACGTGGCCGTGGAGCTGGAACGCCAGGGTGTCGTGGCCAGCGTCAGGGCCTTCACTAACGCGATCGCCACCGCCGGTGCGAGCGCCTCGCTGCAGCCGGGGTCGTACAAACTGCGCAAGCGCATGTCGGCCGAGAACGCCGTGGCGCTGCTCGACCCGAACAACCGGCTGCGCGAGAAGGTGACGATCAAGGAAGGTCTGCGGCTGTCCGAGACCCTGACCAAACTCGCCGACGAGACCGGACTGCCGCTCAATGAGTTCAAGGCCGCGGCCAAGGACGCCGATGCCCTGGACCTGCCGTCCTACGCCAAGGGCAAGCTGGAGGGCTACGCCTTCCCCGCCACGTTCGAGGTGCAGCCGAAGACCACGCCCCAGCAGATCCTCGCGGCCATGGTCGACCGCTACAAGAAGACCGCCAAGTCGGTCGACCTCGAGAGCGGGGCCAAGGACCTCGGGCACACGCCGCACGAGATCGTCATCATCGCCAGCATCATCCAGGCCGAGGCGGGCCGGCACGAGGACATGCCGAAGATCGCCCGCGTCATCTACAACCGGCTGGAGCGCGAGCCGCCGATGAAGCTGGCGATGGACAGCACGGTGATGTACGCCCTGAACAAGAAGGGCTACGCCGCCACCTTCGCCGAGACGAAGATCAAGAACAAGTACAACACCTACCGGTACGAGGGCCTGCCGCCGGGCCCGATCACCAACCCCGGCGACCACGCCATCGAGGCGGCGCTGAATCCGGCGAAGGGCGACTGGCTCTATTTCGTCGCCACCGACCCGAAGAACAGCAACGTCACCAAGTTCGCCACCACGGAGGCCGAGCGGCAGGCGCTGCTGGCCGAATACCGCGCCAACGGCGGCTGACCGGGCAGGAGGGCCGCCCGTCCCTCAGCGGGGACGGGCGGCCCGCGCGGTGGCGATAGGGTCCTTGTCTGTCTGAAGGAGTGTGGATGCGCGCTGCGGTGCTGGGGTCTCCCATCGGTCATTCGCTCTCGCCCTACCTGCACCGGGCCGCCTACCGGGCGATGGGGCTCGACGGGTGGAGTTACGAGGCGTTCGAGTGCGACGAGGCGCGCTTGCCGGGGCTGCTGGCCGAGCTGGCGCCGGTGCGCGGCGGCGAGCCCGGCGGCGGTGACGCCTGGGCGGGGCTGTCGCTGACCATGCCGCTCAAGCGGGCCGTGCTGCCGCTGCTCGACACGGTGTCCGACGTGGCCGTCGAGGTCGGCGGCGCCAACACCGTGGTGTTCCGCGACGGCCTCCGGCACGGCGACAACACCGACGTCCACGGCATCAAGCGGGCGCTGGCCGAGGCCGGGGTGCCCGCGCCCGGCTCGGCGACGGTGCTCGGCGGAGGGGCCACGGCGGCCTCCACGCTGGCGGCGTTGCGCGATCTCGGGCTGTTCCAGGCGACGCTGCTGGTGCGCGACCCCGCGCGGGCGGGAGGGACGGCGCAGGTCGCCGAACGGCTGGGCGTGTCCCTGGCGGTGGAGACGTTCGACAAGCTGGAGGCGGCGACGCGGGTGGACCTGGTGGTGTCCACGTTGCCCGGCGGTGCCGCCGACGCCTTCGCCGACCGGCTGGCGCGGGTGCCCGCGCTGTTCGACGTGGTCTACGCGCCCTGGCCGACCCGGGTCGCGGCCGCCGTCGAGGAGGCGGGCGGCACCGTGGTCGGCGGGTTCGCGATGCTGCTGCACCAGGCGGTGCGGCAGGTGGAGCTGATGACCGGCCGCACGGACGTGCCGGTGGAGGCGATGCGCGCGGCCGGGGAAGCCGAACTCCTCAGACGGTCGTAGCCGCCACAGACTTCCCGGCGTTGGCCAAGGTGGCGGAGAAACCGGGGCCTCACCATCGGCTGGGCCCGGCCGGAGGGCGTGGCGCTGCCCGGGAATGGGGTCACGGGGACGGATCGCGGCGGTAAGGCACCCGGCCCACGACGGTTGGTGGCGGTCATATGGCCATTTGTGGGTAGATGTTTACCGGCAGGCGATGGCCGGCCGGGATGATTCGGGGAGGCGTCGTGGTTGTGGTAATGTAGCTCTCTGATCGGTCCGGCATGCCTTGCTGGACGCGCAAGCGGAGGTCTCCCTCCCACCTGTGTCACCGAAAGGTGGCCGGGTCCAGGATCACGCCGGACTACTCCGGGGAGCTCGCAGGCCACGACGCCACAGAGCTCAGTGGCCCCGCATGCGCGACGTGCGGGGCTTTTCGCGTTCGCCGCGAGCGCGAGGGGCTCCCGGCACGACGAGCACGTAGGGATCGCAAACCTAGGAGGCCCCATCAGCACTGAGCCCCGCATCAACGAGCGTATCCGAGTTCCCGAGGTCCGCCTCGTGGGCCCGAACGGCGAGCAGGTAGGCATCGTCTCGATTCACGATGCGCTCAAGCTCGCCCAGGAAGCCGACCTCGACCTCGTCGAGGTCGCGGCAACGGCTCGACCGCCCGTGTGCAAGCTCATGGACTACGGCAAGTTCAAGTACGAGTCCGCGATGAAGGCGCGCGAGGCGCGCAAGAATCAGGCGCACACGATCATCAAGGAGATCAAGCTCCGGCCGAAGATCGACCCGCACGACTACGAGACCAAGAAGGGTCACGTGGTGCGGTTCCTCAAGGCGGGAGACAAGGTCAAAGTCACGATCATGTTCCGGGGGCGCGAGCAGTCCCGGCCGGAGCTCGGCTTCCGGCTGCTGCAGCGGCTGGCGGACGACGTCCAGGAGCTCGGCTTCGTGGAGTCCCACGCCAAGCAGGACGGCCGTAACATGATCATGGTGATCGGTCCGCACAAGAAGAAGGCCGAGGCCAAGGCCGAAAAGGCCGCAGCCAAGGCGCAGCGTGGCGGCGAGGAGCCTTCCGCACAGGAAGCGTGACCCGCGGTTGGGGTTAGCCTTACAGAGCGGACCCCAGCCAAAGCCACCGGTAGACGAAGACGCCGCGACCGGGTCGGCCAGCACCGGCCCGGCCACCGGCACGACCGAAACGAGGAGAGACGGCGACATGCCGAAGATGAAGACGCACAGCGGTGCGAAGAAGCGGTTCCGGCTCACCGGCACCGGCAAGATCAAGCGTCGCCGTGCCAATCGCGCGCACTACAACGAGTGGAAGTCGTCCACGTTGACGCGCCGTCTCAAGAACGAGGTCGTCCTTTCCGACGCCGACAACAAGAAGATCAAGAAGCTGCTCGCCAAGTAGCGCGAACCCCCGGGGAGAAGAATCATGGCACGCGTGAAGCGGGCGCTCAACGCCAAGAAGAAGCGCAAGGTCGTCCTCGAGAGGGCGAGTGGTTACCGTGGCCAGCGGTCGCGGCTCTACCGCAAGGCCAAGGAGCAGATGCTCCACTCGATGACGTACGCCTACCGGGACCGCAAGGACCGTAAGGGTGCGTTCCGCCGTCTGTGGATCCAGCGGATCAACGCCGCCGCCCGCCAGAACGGCCTGACCTACAACCGCCTCATCCAGGGTCTTCGCCTGGCCAACATCGAGGTGGATCGCAAGATCCTCGCCGACCTCGCGGTCAACGACAGCCAGACCTTCGCCACGCTCGTGGAGGCCGCCAAGAAGGCGCTCCCGGCCGACGTGAACGCTCCGGCCGCGGGCTGAGGCGGTTGCTTGAACGAGGGCCCACCGAAGACGGTGGGCCCTTTGCTGTAGCCGGCCACATCACGCTTCGGCGTGACTGCGGCGCGCTGCGGCATGCGGTGCATCGGATGCGGGCAAGGGGCGTGGGGGAGCATGGCGGGGTCCGAGCTGACCAACGTACGGTCGCCGAGGGTCAAGGCGGCCAGGCGGCTCACCAAACGGGCCTTCAGGGAGCAGGACCGTAGGTTCCTGGCCGAAGGGCCGCAGGCCGTACGCGAGGCGCTCAAGCTCGACGGCGTGCCCATCGAACTGTTCATCACCGCCGAGGCCGAGCTGCGCCACCCCGAACTGATCACCGAGGCCACCCTCAAGGGCGTCCCCGTGCACCGGGCCAGCGGTGAGGTCATGTCCGAGCTTTCCCAGACCGTGACCCCGCAGGGTCTGGTGGCGGTCTGCGGGCTGGTGCACGTCCCCCTGGAGCGGGCGCTGGAGGGCAGGCCGCGCCTGGTCGCGCTGCTTGCGCACGTACGCGACCCGGGCAACGCCGGCACCGTCATGCGCGCGGCCGACGCCGCCGGAGCCGACTCGGTGATCTTCACCGACGCCTCCGTCGACCCGTACAACGGCAAGTGCGTACGCGCCAGCGCGGGCAGTCTTTTCCATCTTCCCGTCGTCATCGGTGCACCGGTCGGCGCGGCCGTGCGTCTTCTCAAGGAGCGAGGGCTGCGCGTGCTGGCGGCCGACGGCACGGGCAAGCGCACGCTCGACGACGTCGACCTGTCCGGTCCCACCGCGTGGATCTTCGGCAACGAGGCCTGGGGGCTGCCGGAGGACGTCCTCGCCGAGGCGGACGACGTGGTGCGCGTGCCCATCTACGGACAGGCTGAAAGTCTCAACCTGGCCACCGCGGCGGCGGTGTGCCTTTACTCTTCCGCCAGGGCTCAGCGAGTGCCCTAGGCGGTGGGAAACCCGCTATTGTCGGCGATGTAGGCGGAGGAGGCGAGGTCGTGCACGGCGCAGACACCGACGGGCGCGTTGTGGCCGCCGCGTGCACGATAGCCATCGACGATCTTCCTGACGGCCTCATCGTGACCGACCGGCACGGCTGGGTGGTGGCCGTCAACCGGGCCGCCGCGAGGCTCACCGGCATCGCCATGGAGCGCGCGGTCGGCCGGCACATGACCGACGTGTTCCCCTTCCGCGACCATGACGGGCGTGACTGGTGGAAGGCCCTCGACCCCGACGGCGGGCTGCGTACGCGGAGCAGGGTCCCGGAGCGGCCGCTGCACCTGCCGGGCGGCCAGGAGCTCCACGTCACGGCCCGGTTCGTCCGCGAGCCCGAGCGCGCCGGCGAGGTCGAGCGCGTCACGATCACCCTCAGGGACGGCGGCGCACGGGCCCGGCTGGAGCGCAGCCGCGCCGACCTGGTCTCCACGGTGGCTCACGAGCTGCGCTCGCCGCTGACCAGCGTCAAGGGTTTCACCGCGACGCTGCTGGCCAAGTGGACGCGCTTCACCGACGAGCAGAAGCGCGTGATGCTGGAGACCGTCAACAACGACGCCGACCGCGTCACGCGGCTCATCACGGAGCTGCTCGACGTCTCGCGCATCGAGTCGGGCCGGCTGGAGGTGCGCAGGCAGGTCGTCGACCTTCCCGCCAGGGCGCGCAGGCTCATCGCGGGGCGGGTGGCGGCGGGCGAGGCCGAACACCGGTTCTGCCTCAAGGCCGGTGACCACCTGCCCGAAATGTGGCTCGACCAGGACAAGATCGACCAGATTCTGGGTAATCTGGTGGAGAACGCGCTGCGCCACGGGCGTGGCACTGTGACGATCGAGATCGAGTCCGTCGGATGGGGAGCCGCCGTGTCGGTGCGCGACGAGGGCGAGGGCATCGAGCCCGAGCTGGCTCCGCGCGTCTTCAGGCAGTTCTGGCGGGGCGGCAACAGCCGCAGGCGCGGCGGCACCGGGCTCGGCCTGTTCATCGTGAAAGGCCTGGTCGAGGCGCACGGCGGCACGATCGCCGTGCAGCGGGCCCCCGAGGGCGGGGCGGAGTTCCGATTTACCGTGCCCACCGGCACGCCTGACTTCGCGACCCCCTAGCGAGCGATTCGGGCCCGGTGGGCGGGTCCCACTAGACTCATTCCGCTCAAGCCCTGGATACGGAGCTCACTCTTGTCTGACTACGACCCCGTCGAGGTGACACCGTTGCATGCCGACGAGGTGTCCCGCATGGAGGCCGACGCCGTCGCGGCGATCAAAGCGGCCGGCGACCTCGACGCACTGAAGCAGGCCAGGCTGGCGCACGCGGGTGACCGCTCGCCCATCGCCCTGGCCAACCGGGAGATCGGCGCGCTGCCGCCGGCCGCCCGGGCGGAGGCCGGCAAGCGCGTCGGCGCCGCCCGTAAGGCGATCAACGAGGCGCTGTCCGCGCGCCAGGCCGAGCTCGAGGCCGAGCGCGACGCGCGGGTGCTCGTCGAGGAGACCGTCGACGTCACCCTGCCGTGGGACCGCCGGCCTCGTGGCGCCCGCCACCCGCTCACGACGTTGCAGGAGCGCATCGCCGACGCGTTCGTCGCGATGGGCTACGAGGTGGCGGAAGGGCCCGAGCTCGAAGGCGAGTGGTTCAACTTCGACGCCCTCAACATCGCCCAGGACCATCCGGCGCGCTCCGACCACGACACGTTCTTCGTCGGGTCCACGGAGTCGGGCATGGTGCTGCGCACGCAGACCTCGCCGGTGCAGGTCCGCGCGCTGCTCCAGCGCGAGCTGCCGGTCTACGTGATCTCGCCGGGCAAGACGTTCCGCACCGACGAGCTCGACGCCACCCACACCCCCGTCTTCCACCAGACGGAGGGGCTGGCCGTCGACGAGGGCCTGACGATGGCCCACCTCAAGGGCACGCTCGACCGGTTCGCGGAGGTGATGTTCGGCAAGGGCATCTCCACCCGGTTCCGCCCCAACTACTTCCCGTTCACCGAGCCGTCCGCGGAGATGGACCTCAAGTGCTTCGTCTGCCGGGGCGCCTCGGCGATCCCCGGCAACCCGCCCTGCCGCACCTGCAAGTCGGAGGGCTGGATCGAGTGGGGCGGCTGCGGCATGGTCAACCCGCGCGTGCTCATCGCGTGCGGTGTCGATCCGTCGCGATACTCCGGGTTCGCGTTCGGCATGGGCATCGAGCGCACCCTGATGTTCCGTCACAACGCCGAGGACATGCGTGACATGGTCGAGGGAGACGTGCGCTTCACGCTCCCGTTCGGAATGGAGATCTGATGAAGGTCCCGCTTTCCTGGCTGCGGGAGTATGTCGATCTCCCGGCGGTCACCGCCCACGAGGTGGCCGACAAGCTCACGGCCGCCGGGCTGAAGCTCGAGTCGATCACCTCGCACGGCCACGACGTCAAGAACGTCGTGGTCGGCGAGGTGCTCACGATCGAGGAGCTGACCGGTTTCAAGAAGCCGATCAGGCACTGCACGGTCGAGACGGGCGAGGCGACGCCGCGCGAGATCGTCTGCGGCGCCACCAACTTCGCCGCCGGTGACCGGGTGCCCGTCGTGCTGCCCGGAGGGGTGCTGCCCGGCGGGTTCGAGGTCGGGGCGCGCAAGACGTACGGGCGGATGTCCGAAGGCATGATCTGCTCCGAGCGCGAGCTCGGGCTCGGCGACGACCACGGCGGCATCATGGTGCTGCCGGCCGGCACCCCGATCGGCGGCGACGTGGTCGAGCTGCTCGGCCTGCGCGACGAGGTGATCGAGCTGGAGATCACCCCCGACATCGGCTACGCGCTGTCGATCCGCGGCGTGGCGCGCGAGGCGGCCACGGCGTTCGGGGTGGCCTTCCGCGACCCCGCGGACGTCGAGCCGCCCGCCGAGAGCGGGCCGTCGTGGCCGGCCTCCATCGCCGACCCGACGGCGTGCGACCGGTTCGTGCTGCGCGAGGTGCGCGGCTTCGACCCCGCCGCACAGACTCCGCTCCCGATGCGCGTACGCCTGACGCGGGCCGGCATGCGTCCCGTGTCGCTGGCCGTCGACATCACCAACTACCTGATGCTGGAGCTCGGCCAGCCGCTGCACGCGTTCGACCGGGCCAAGCTCAGCGGCGAGATCGTGGTCCGCAGGGCGCGGCCCGGCGAGCGGCTGGAGACGCTCGACCACGTGGTGCGCGAGCTCGACCCCGACGACATCCTCATCACCGACCAGTCGGGGCCGATCTCGATGGCGGGCACGATGGGCGGCCTGGAGACCGAGATCTCCGACGGCTCGACCGACATCGTCATCGAGGCGGCCCACTTCTCCGCGACCGGCATCTCCCGCGAGTCCCGCCGGCACGGGCTCGTGTCGGAGGCCTCCAAGCGGTTCGAGCGCGGCGTCGACCGGGAGCTGCCGCTCGTCGCCTCGTGGCGGGCCGTGCACCTGCTGGCCGAGCTGGGCGGCGCCACCGTCCAGCCGGGCGTGACGCACGCCGAGGTCGAGGTGTCGCCTGCGCGCATCGCGATCCCGTCGGGCCACCCCGGGGCCGTGGCCGGCACCACCTACTCCAAGGAGACCGTGGTCGCGCGGCTGCGGCAGGTCGGCTGCGTCGTCGCCGACGGTGACGACGCAGCCGTGCGCCAGGGTGGCGTCGACCCGACCGGGGTCGTGACCGGCGGCGAGCTGGCGGCCAAGCTGGCCGTCACCGGCGACGACATGATCACGGTGACGCCGCCGTCGTGGCGGCCCGACCTCACCGACCCCAACGACCTGGCCGAAGAGGTCATCCGGCTGGAGGGCTACGAGAACCTGCCGTCGATGCTGCCCTCCGCCCCGGCCGGCGCCGGGCTCACCGAGGGGCAGCGGCTGCGCCGGCGGGTGGGCAGGGCACTGGCCGAGGGCGGCTACGTCGAGGTGCTCAGCTACCCGTTCATCAGCGCCGCCGACTTCGATCACCTGCAGCTGCCCGCCGACGACGCCCGCCGCCACGCCATGCGGCTGGCCAACCCGCTGTCGGAGGACGAGCCGCTGATGCGCACGACGCTGCTGCCGGGTCTGCTCAAGACCCTGGTACGCAACGTCGGGCGCGGGTTCGCCGACGTGGCCCTGTTCGAGAGCGGGCCGGTCTACCGGCCGCGCGAAGGCGCTCCCGAGACCGCGCCGGTGCTCGGGGTGGAGCGCCGGCCGACGGCCGAGGAGGTCGCCTCGATCGAGGCGGCGCTGCCCGACCAGCCTCTGCGCGTGGCGGTCGTGCTGGCCGGCGAGTTCGAGCGGTCCGGCTGGTGGGGCGCGGGCCGGCAGGCCTCCTGGGCCGACGCGGTGCAGGCCGCCCGCCTCGTGGCGGCCGAGGCGCGGGCGGAGCTGTCCATCAGCGCCGACCAGCACGAGCCGTGGCACCCCGGCCGGTGCGCGGCCCTCTACCTCGGCGACACGCTGGTAGGACACGCCGGCGAGCTGCACCCGAGGGTCATCGAGGCCTACGGGCTGCCGGTCCGCACGTCGGCGATGGAGCTGGAGCTGTCGCGGCTCGAAGCGGCCATGCCGGGCCCGGTCGAGACGCCTCCCGTCTCCGCCTATCCGGTGGCCACCCAGGACGTCGCGCTGATCGTGCCCGACTTCACGCCGGTGGCCGACGTCGAGGCGGCCCTGCGTGACGGCGCGGGTGAGCTGCTGGAGTCGATCCGGCTGTTCGACGTCTACGAAGGCGCGCAGGTGGGCGAGGGCAACAAGTCGCTCGCCTACTCGATGCGCTTCCGCGCGGCGGATCGGACCCTGACGGTCGAGGAGACCACGCAGGCGCGGGACGCGGCCGTGGCGATGGCGGCCGACCGTGTGGGGGCCCAGCTCCGCGGGTGAACGAGTGTCCGGAGGGCCGGTGCGGCGGGGCGTCGCGCCGGCCCTCGCCTGACGCCACCGATGTCGTGCGCTCGCGGATCGAAGTACCGGAGGTGATGGTCAGGCTATGAGGGTGCTGCTGGTGTTCGGCGAGCGGGATGACGCTGAAGAGGTCGCCGAGACGCTGGGGGAGTGGTTTCCCTCGCTCGGGCTGCCGCGGGTGGTGCGGGAGACACTGGCAGGGGAGGACGACGCCGAGGACGCCCAGTGGCTGGTCGTCGTCGAAGGCGTGGACGACGGCGCGCTGGCCAGGCTGGACGAGCTGGTGGCGCGCTACGAAGGATGGCGGGAGGCGGGCTGAGGCTCAGATGCGGTCGATCGCTTCGAGGTCGATGTCGAGATCGAAGGGGATCGTGAGCTTCAGCCGGTCGTGGTGGATTCCGGTGAGGGCGTAGGACCTGGTGGCGGGGTCCAGCTCGTACACATAGACGACTGCTTTGCCTGACTGATTCTCTATGCGCCAGAAGTGGGGGATGTCGGCGCGTGCATAGAGCTGCGGCTTGCGCTGGCGGTCGCGCGTTCTGGACTCCGGTGAAGCCACCTCCGCCACCAGCAGGACATCCCTCGCGTGATAGAAGGTCTGCTCGACGGTGAGACCGGGGCCGTCGCGCTGCGGTCCACGCCGCTGGACGCGGCGAGGGTGGGGGAGCGGCTGGTCGCCGGGAGGGGTTTCGCGGGCATCGAGGAATGGGTCAGTAACTACGTCACCGATGTCTATTCCGACGCCGAGGCGTTGCGGGAGTTCGCCAAGGTGGAGCGGAGGCCCGGCTAGGCGGGCCCGACCGGTCCAGTGGCCGACCGGTCAGGTGGCGGGCCCGTCAGGCGGGGGTTTCCTCGGTGGGCTTGTCGGCGGTCGCCTCTCTCCGGGCCTTCTCCGCGAGGGCGTGTTCGTCGGTACGGGCGTCGTACCGGCGGAACTTCGGGAGGGCGGCGGCCAGGCTCAGGACGGCGGCGACGCACAGCAGGCCGCCCGCCCCGAGGGAGAAGCGGGTGCCGCCGAGGTTGGCCATCAGGCCGGCCCGGGCGTTGCCGAGCATCGGCCCGCTGGCGTAGGAGAGCAGTTCGATGCCCGCCAGGCGGCCACGGAGTTCCTGCGGGATGGTCTGGTTCCACATGGTCATCCGGAAGATGCCGCTGATCATGTCGGCGGCGCCTGCCAGCGCGATGCAGACGACGATGAGCCAGACGTTCGTGGCCAGGCCGGCCAGGGCCACGGCGGCGCCCCACAGCGCGGCGGCGATGATCACGCCCAGGCCGTGGCGCTGCACGCGGGCCGCCCAGCCGCCGGTGAGCGAGGCGACCAGCGCGCCCACCGCGCCCGCGGAGTACAGCAGTCCCAGCGCGTGGGGCGCGCCCAGCTCGTCGGCCAGGAACGGGAACAGCGCCGTCGCCATCGCGAAGACCATCGCGGCGATGTCGACGAGGTAGGTGCCCATCAGGTCGCTGCGCCCGACCGCGTAACGCACGCCCTCGACCAGCGATCTCAGCGACGCGGGCGCGGCGTCCCCGGCCGGCGGCAGCGACCGGATCCGCCACAGGAGCAGCAGCGACAGCACGAAGGTGAGCGTGTCCACGCCGTAGGCGACCGCCGAGCCGTAGGTCGTCACGAGCAGGCCGCCGAGCGCCGGGGCGACGATGGCGCCGAAGTTCCAGCGCAGGCTCGTCAGCACCGCGGCGGCGCCCTGCTGGTCGTAGCGGACCACCTGCTGGAACACGGCCTCCATGCTGGGCCGTTGCAGGCAGGCGACGCCCGTGGACAGGGCGCCCACGACGTACAGGACCCACACCTGGGGTTCGGGCAGCAGCGCGTTGGCCATGAGCGCGCCGGAGGTGACGAGCAGGCCGATCTCGCTCCACAGGATGACCGTGCGGCGGTCGTACGCGTCGGCGATGGCGCCGCCCCACAGGCCGCACACCACCATCGGTACGAATTCGGCCAGGCTCACCAGCCCGACGGCGAGGTAGGAATCGGTCAGTTCCTTCATCTGGTACGGGACCGCCACCATCGTGATGAACGTCCCGAACATCGTGATGACGCCGGAGACGAAGAGCAGGCGGTAGTCGCGCGAGTCGCGCAACGGGCTCACGTCGATGACGACGTGACGAAGCAGGCGTTTCACTGCAGCGGGCACGACAGGCCATTGTCCGGCGCGGGTCCTGGCCGGGGCAACACGTTATCCGGGGAACGCGGAAGGCCCCGCGGCACGTGCCGGGGGCCTTCCGGAAAGGCAGCGGGTCAGGCGGGCACCTTGTCGAGGAAGCCGAGCACCTTGCGGATCCGGCCGTCGTCGGCCAGTTCCACCACGTCGTAGCCGGTCGCCACCGGCTCGCCGTCCGCGGGGCCGAGGTGCCAGGTGAAGCGGGCCAGATGGCGGTGGGCGTCGTACAGTTCGCCGGGCCTGAAGACCAGGCCGGGGAACATGCCCTGCGCGCCTTCGATCACGGCGGCGATCCCGGCGTGCCCGGCGACGTCGGCGAGCGGGTCGGTGTAGGTGGCGTCCTCGGTCCACAGCTCGGCCACGGCCCTGGCGCGGGCCCGCGGGTCGGTCTCGTTCCAGGCTGCGACGTAACGTTCCACGAGGGTCATCGTTGTCTCCTTGGTCAGGTGGTGGTGCGGATCTTGCGCAGGCCGGTGATCTGGAGTTCGGCGGACCCGGCCGCGGCAAGCGCCTGGGCGATGACCCAGACGGCTCCGGCGGTGGTGAGGTCCCGTGCGCCGGTGACGACCGCGTCGGTGGCCCGTACGCGGCGCGGGAACGTCGTCCGGTCGCCGGTGAGGGTGAGAGCGGTCATCTCGGCTCCTCCGGTGGTCGCTGCGACACCGCAACGATGTCAGCCACGGGATAGGGGCCGCGATTACGCGGGAGGTAAGCGGGCCTGCCGGCGAGCCGGAGAAGGGCGGCTCCACCTGCGTGAACGCCGGTTCTGTGACGACGGGCACAAGGCGCCCGGCCGCCTCGGGGGTAGGGCGGCCGGGCGGGCGGGTCAGGCTCCCAGGATCTCCCGGCGCAGACGGGTCTTCAGGATCTTGCCGCCGGGGTTGCGGGGCAGCTCGCCCTCACGGAACCAGATGTGCGCCGGGATCTTGAAGGCGGCGATCCGGCCGTCCAGGAACGCCCGCAACTCCGCGGCGGTGGCGGAGGCGCCGGGCGCCAGGCGGATGACCGCGCCGACCTCCTCGCCCAGCTCGTCGTGCGGCACGCCGATCACGGCGGCGTCGTCCACCGCCGGGTGCTCGAACATCGCCGCCTCCACCTCGGCGCAGTAGACGTTCTCGCCGCCTCTGATCACCATGTCCTTGGCCCGGTCGACGATGTAGACGAAGCCCTCCGCGTCGATCCTGGCCAGGTCGCCGGTGTGCAGCCAGCCGTCGATGAACGTCTGCGCCGTCGCCTCGGGCTTGTTCCAGTAACCCAGGATGACGTTGGGGCCGCGGAGGCAGAGCTCGCCCACCTCGCCCGGCGGCAGCTCGCCGCCCGCCGGGTCGACCACGCGCACGTCGACCACGGGCAGCGGCCGGCCGATGCTGTCGGGCCTGGCCTGGTAGTCGGCGCCGCCGTTGCCGATGGCCAGGGCCGAGGTCTCGGTCATGCCGTAGCCGTTGGACGGAGCGCGGTCGGGCAGCGTCTCGCTGATGCGCTCCAGCAGCTTGGGCGGGGCGGGGGCGCCGCCGTAGCCGAGGCTGGCGAGGGACGACAGGTCATATTTGCCGAGGTCGGGGTGGGACATCAGCTGCCAGGCGTTCGTCGGCACCCCGATCATCCCGGTGATCTTCTCGCGCTCGATCAGGGCCAGCGCCTGCCCGGGGTCCCACTTGTACATGAGCACCAGGCCGCCGCCGCTGAACATGGCGGTGGTCAGGGCCGAGAAGGAGCCGGTGACGTGGAAGAGCGGCACGGTCAGCAGGGTGACCCGGCGGACGCCCGCCGAGGCCGCGGGGTCCTTGCCGGCCATCGCGAGCGCGCGCATGTGCCCGTAGCCGACGGTCATCGGTGACTGGCCGATGTTGCGGTGGCTGCCCAGGGCGCCCTTGGGGCTGCCCGTGGTGCCGGAGGTGTAGAAGATCGTCGCGGGGTCCTCGGGGGACAGCTCCACGTCGGGCAGCTCGACGCCGGCGGCGACCTCGCCCAGCACCTCCGCGTACGCGCGCGCCCCCTCCGGAGCCGCGCCCCTGGTGACGATCATCGGTACGCCGGTCGAGGCCAGCCTCACGGCGCGCTCACCGTCCGCGATCAGCACCTTGGCTCCCGAGTCGCGTACGCCGTAGGCCAGCTCGGCCTCCGTCCACCAGGCGTTCAGCGGCACGGCGACGGCCCCGGCCGCGAGCGCCGCGGAGAACGAGACCACCCACTCCGGGTAGTTGCGCATGGCCACCGCCACGCGGTCGCCCTTGCGCACGCCGTACTCGTCGACGAGGCGGTGGGCGAGGGTGGCGGCGCGGCGGAAGTGCTCCTCGAACGTGATGTGCTCGTCCTCGTAGACGAGGAAGTCCTTGTCGCCGTGGAGTCTGCTGGTCTCCAGCAGGGCGCGGAAGTGTCCTGGGGCGTGTTTCCAGGTGCGGATCCCGGTGTCGCCGATCTCCTCGATCTCGAACGGCCGGCCGGGGCCGGTGAGCTGGTCCTGGGCCTGGGCGTGCGAAAGAGACATGCGCAGAACTCCCGCAGTGGACGATTATTCCGAAAACACAGTACCGACCGGTAGGTACGTAAGGCTAGACCAGGAAAAACGGGCCGATCCGGGGTTTCCGGCGCGGCCGGATCGGGGAAGGGTGCCAGATGCCGTGATCGCCGGATCGGGGCGGCGGCACCTCCGAGAGATGAAAGTTTCACGACCTTTCCGATACTTTCCGGCTCCCAACTGCCCTTTTAGCGTCCGTACGGGCGCGGCGTTGACCGTGTGGCCCCATGTCCATACCGTCTCCGGTGCGATCCGGTCCGGGTCGAAACTTTCGGAACCGAGTGCCTGCCTCCGGAGGTAGATGTCCGTGCGTTCGTCCTCGCTTCTCAGAGCCCTCACCCTGCTGGGGATGCTCCTGACCTTCCTCCTCCCCGTGACCTCGGCCGAAGCGTCCGCGCCCCTGCGGACGCACGCGCAGAGCCGGGGCAAGTTCATCGGTGCGGCGCTCGCCACCAGCCCGCTGTCCAACGAGACGGCGTACCGCAACATCGCGGCCACCGAGTTCAACCAGATCACCGCCGAGAACGTGATGAAGTGGGACACCACCGAGCCCAGCCAGAACCAGTTCAACTTCTCCGGCGCCGACGCCATCGTCAACTTCGCCACGCAGAACAACCAGCAGGTCCACGGCCACACGCTCGTGTGGCACAACCAGACGCCCGGCTGGGTGCAGGGCCTCGGCGCCGGCGCCATGCGCGACGCGATGGAGAACCACATCGCCGCGGTGGTCGGGCGCTACGCCGACAATCCGGCCGTGGTCTCGTGGGATGTGGTGAACGAGATCTTCGATGAGAACGGCGGCTGGCGCTCGTCGTTCTGGTACAACACGCTCGGCCAGAGCTTCGTCGCCGACGCTTTCAGGGCCGCGCGCGAGGCCGACCCCGACGCCCGGCTGTGCATCAACGACTACAACGTCGAAGGCATCAACGCCAAGAGCACCGCGATGTACAACCTCGTCCGGTCGCTGCGCCAGCAGGGCGTGCCCGTCGACTGCGTCGGCTTGCAGGGCCACCTCTCCATCCAGTACGGCTTCCCGAACGACCTGCAGCAGAACCTGGAGCGCTTCGCCGCCCTGGGCGTCCAGGTGCGCATCACCGAGCTGGACATCCGCATGCAGACGCCCAGGAACTCCTCCAAGGACGCCACGCAGGCGACCTACTACCGCAACGCGGTCAACGCCTGCCTGGCCGTCACCGCCTGTGCGGGCGTGACGATCTGGGGCTTCACCGACAGGCACTCGTGGGTGCCGGACACGTTCCCGGGAGAGGGCGCGGCGCTCATCTACGACGAGAACTACCAGAGCAAACCCGCCTACGACGCCGTGCACGACGCGCTCGACGACGGCTCGGGCAGCGACGACACCACGGCGCCGAGCACGCCCGGCACACCGTCGTCGAGCAACGTCACCGCCAACTCCGCCAGGCTGGCGTGGACCGCCTCGACCGACAGCGGGGGCAGCGGGCTGGCCGGCTACAACGTCTACCGCGAGCAGGGGGCCAACGACACGCAACTCGGCACGACCACCACCAACTCCATCACCCTGAGCGGGCTGAGCCCCGAGACCGAGTACGTGGTGTACGTGCGGGCGCGTGACGGGGCCGGCAACCTGTCCGGCAACTCGCCCACGGTCACGTTCACCACGGCCGAGGGCGGCGGCGGAGAGGGCGGCTGCACCGCCACGGGCACCGTGCAGACCCAGTGGAACAACGGGTACGTGGTGCAGCCGGTGACCGTCACCAACACCGGCACGTCGGGCATCACCGGCTGGACCGTCACCTTCACCCTGCCGTCCGGGCACACGCTGGCCGGCTCGTGGAACGCCGCCGTGTCCGTCAGCGGGCAGACCGTCACGGCCAGGAACGCCAACTACAACGGCACCCTGGCGCCGAACGCCAGCACGAGCTTCGGCTTCCAGGTCAGCCGGCCGAACGGGAACACTGAGACGCCGTCCGGCTACACCTGCGCCTGACGGCCGCCGGATCCTCCGGGGGTGACCCCTCGGAGGATCCGGCGCGCTCACGGCTCCAGGGTGACGCCTTCGCGCCGGAGGTCCTCGATGATGCCGTCGACGAGCTTCGTCGCGGCCGTGTGGCGCAGGCGGCCTTCGTCGCGCAGCTCGCGGACGGCGGGCACGGGGTCGGGGTCGGCGAACAGCCGCTCGTCGGCGTGGTCGGCGGGGCGGCCGGTCGGGTCGAGCGTCCACCAGGAGGCCTCGAGGGCGATCCCGTTGGGGTCGCTGAAGTAGATCGAGCGCAGGAAACCGTGGTCGATGACGTCGGTGACCTCGCAGCCGTGCGCCTTGAGCCGGTCGCGCAGCCGGGTGAGCGCTTCCTCGTCCGGCAGGTGCAGGGACAGGTGGTCGAACTGCGCGGCCCTGGCGTACGGCACGCCGGCGGGCTTGGCGAAGCTGTCGATGGGCTGGTCGGTGTATTCGAAGAAGGCGATGGTGTTGCCCGGCCCCACCTCGAAGAAGTAGTGCCGGAACGCGGGGACGGCGAGGGTGGCCACCAGGCGGGCGTCGAGCACGCCGTGCCAGAACCGCACGGTGGCGTCCATGTCCGCGGTCACCAGGGCGAGGTGGTGCACGCCACGCCAGTGCACCGTGTCGGGGGTCGCAGCCATGCGCCAACCGTACGCCCTGCAACGATTTCCGGTCAGCCAGAACTTCCTTCCGGTGGCGCGCCGGTCACGGGGCGGTGGCGCAGTGTTCGCCGCTGCCCCCGGCGTAGCTGAGGCAGGCCACGTCCCCGCTGACGAGCGGGGTCACGGGCCGGAACTCCCCTTCGATGGCGTTGCCGACGTCCTGCGTCGAGAGGGAGCCCGAGGCGGGGGAGCCGTTGACGGTGAAGGACAGGCCCACGGGCGCCGGCGCATTGTTGATCTTGAACCAGAAGCGGAGGTCGCCGGGCGCCCCGCGCACCTCCTGGCAGACGGGCGTGTCCGGCAGGCACACCAGCACCGACGAGGGGGAGGGCGGTGTGGCCGACGCGGCCGCGGGGGAGAGCGCCGCGGCGAGGGCGAACGTCCCGGCGGCCGTGACTCCCAGGGCCCGTAGGCGTCCGAGGGTGCGCGGGAGACGGGGACGCGGACGCGGACTGGCCGGCGAGGGCATGGGAGCTCCGTTCTCTGCCGAGTGGTGACTCTCATGTCTAACGCCCGGTCAGGCTTTCGGCAAGAGGGGATCGAACGCCCGGCCGCCGCGGAACCGGGCGCAGCGCCCTCAGCCCTTCACCGAGCCGGCGAAGCTGAACGAGCCGGCCAGATACTTGTTCACCGCCACGTACAGGATCACCGCCGGGGCCGTGTAGAGGATGGAGAACGCGGCCAGCTGGCCGTAGGCGACCTGCCCGTACTGGGAGAAGAAGGTGTAGATGGTCACCGCGGCCGGCTGCTTCTCCGGGGTGTCCATCAGCACGAACGGGGCGAAGAAGTTGCCCCACTGCCCGACGAACACGAAGATCGCCACCACCGCGATGCCCGGCGCCATCAGCGGGCCGACCACGGCCGTCAGCGAGCGCACCCAGCCGGCGCCGTCCACCCATGCCGCCTCCTCCAGGCTGACCGGCACGCCGTCCATGAAGTTCTTCATCATCCAGATCGAGAACGGCAGCGAGCTGGCCGTCAGGAACAGCACCATCGCCGGCACGGAGCCGTACAGGTTGAAGCGGAAGAACATCGCGTAGACCGGCACCAGGACCGCCGTCATCGGCAGGCCGGTGGTGAACAGCAGCGTCAGCATGAAGTGCCGGCGGTAGCGGAGCTGGTAGCGGGAGAGCGGGTAGGCGGCCAGGCCCGCCACGAACACCGTCAGGATCGCCGTGGACCCCGAGATGACGATCGAGTTGATCAGCGGGAGGATCAGCGTCTCCCACGTCAGCACCGCCGTGAAGTTGTCCAGCGAGAAGTTCAGGGTCGGCTGGGCGGCGAGCGTCGCCTCCGGCTGGACCGAGGAGATCACCACCCACAGGAACGGGCCGAGGAAGGCCAGGCAGATGATGAGGAGCGACAGTCCTGCCGCTCCGCGGGCCGCGAGCCTGGTCACGCGTCCTCCACTTTGATCAGGCGCAGGTAGATGAGCGAGAACAGGGCGCCGATCACCAGCATGACGAGGGCGATCGCGGAGCCGTAGCCGATCTCGAAGTAACGGAACGCCTGCTCGTACATGTAGAGCGGCGTGGTCTGGCTGGCCGTGCCCGGCCCGCCGCCCGTCAGGGCGTAGATGAGGCCGAAGCTCGCCAGGGTCTGCAGGGTGATGAGCATGAGATTGGCCATGATGGATCTGCGGATCAGGGGCAGCGTGATGTGCAGCAGGCGCCGGCCCGGTCCCGCTCCGTCCACGGCGGCGGCCTCCACCAGGTCCTTCGGCACCTCCGACAGCGCGGCCGAGTACACCAGCATGGAGAACGCGGTGCCGCGCCAGACGTTGGCCAGGATCACCGCCAGCATCGGGGCCGTGTAGAGCCACTCCTGGGAGATGCCCAGCACCGAGTTGAGCGTGCCCTCCTCGGCCAGGAACGAGAACCAGCAGGCCGCCGCCACCACCTCGGGCACCACCCAGGCGGCGATGACGACGCCGTTGACGACGCTGCGCGTCATCCGGCCGCGCCCACGCTGGAGGAGGGCGATGATCAGGCCGAGGGTGTTCTGGCCGATGACCGCCGACCCGATCACGAACACGAACGTGAGGACGAACGAGTTGATGAAGTTGGGGTCGTCGAAGAGCCTGGTGAAGTTGGCCAGGCCCACGAAGTCGGAGTCGACCGAGGCCGAGCCGGTGAGCGTCTCGTTCGTGAAGGCGACGTAGACGCTCCACAGGATGGGACCGGCGAGGAAGAGCGCCAGCAGGACGATGGCCGGCCCCAGCGGGAGCAGCCAGCGCAGCACCCCGCGCCGCGACGAACCGCTGGGCGTCGTGCTCGTCGCGGGCGGGGCGGGCGCTGTGGCGACCGTCATTTGGCCAGGACCTTGTCGGGTCCGCCGACTGCGGTGGGCAGCGCCTTGGCGTAGTCGGCGGTCGCCTCCTCAGGGGTCTTCGAGCCCGTGGTCACCGCCTCCAGCGCCTCCTGGACCTGCGCCGACACCTTCGGATACTCCTCGAACGCCGGCCGGTAGTGGGTCACCGCGGCCAGGTCGGTGAAGAACTTCACACTCGGGTTGTCACCCGTGTACTTCGGGTCGGCCGCGACGTCCTTGCGGGGGGCCAGGTCACCCGAGCCCAGCGCGTACGTCAACGAGTTCTCCTTGTTGGTGGCCACCGCGATGAAGTCCCACGCCTCCTGCTTGTTCTTGGCGTAGGAACTCATCGCCATCACCCAGCCGCCCGACATGCTGACCGAGCCCGGCTCCTCCCCGTTCTGCGTCGGCATGGCCGTCCAGCCCATCTTGTCCTTCCACTCCGCCCACGGCTTGGTGCTGGTCGGCTTCCACGCCGAGGCGGTCCACGCGCCGTCGAGCGCGATGCCCAGCTTGGCGTTGGGGAACCACTCGTAGTTCACCTTGTCGGCAAGCTTGGCGTTGTGCGCGTCGGCCTGCTTGGGCCCGAGCTCCTCGCGGTAGATGGTGTTGACGAACGTCAGCGAGTCGGTGAACTGCTTGCCGCCGGCCACCCACTTCTTCTGCGCCTCGTCGTACAGGGTGCCCTCGGGGGTGCCGTACAGGAGCATCTCGAAGCCCTGCATGGTCGACGCCTCGCCGTGGATCTTCGTCGAGTACATGGTGAACGGCAGGACGCCGGGCAGCTTCTGCTTGATCGTGCGGGCGGCCGTCAGGACGTCGTTCCAGGTCTTCGGCTCCCACGGGACGGGCAGGCCGGCCTTGGCGAAGACGTCCTTGTGGTACCACAGGCCGCGCGTGTCGGTGCTGATCGGGACGCCGTAGATCTTGCCGTCGCTGCCCTTGGCGGCCTGCTTGACCGAGTCGGGGAACTGCTCCTTCCAGTCGGGCCACTTGGCCAGGTAGTCGTCCAGCGGAGCCAGCTTGCCCGCCGCGACATCGGCGTTCACCTGGAACGTGTCGTGCAGATAGACGTCGGGAGCCGAGTCAGGAGACCGGTTGAGCAGGGCCAGCTTGGTGTAGTAGGCCTCGTTGTTGCCCTGGACGGGCGTGAGTTTGATGGTGACGCCGGAGTGAGCGGCTTCGTACTGCTTCTTGGCGTCCGTGAGCATCTTCTCCAGATGCGGCCACGTCGGCTCGACCTTGTACAGGACCTCGAGTTCCTTGCTGCCGGAGGCGTTCTGCTCAGTGTCGGCGCCACAGCCGGCCACGGCTGTCAACAGCAGGAGGGAACCGGCCAGCGTACGTCTCATCACGGGCTCCCGGTGGTTCTGGGGGTTGTGCCAGGGAAGTTTCCTTGGAGTTGCCGAGAAGCTAAATCTATTTGATTTACAAAGTCAACAGTTTGTGTGATATTGGCGACATGCAACTGGGCACGAACCTGCCCAAGGTGGGGAGCTACAACCGCGCCGTGGTGCTGGAGGCGATCCAGGCCTCCGACGGGATCAGCCGGGTCCAGATCGCGGCCCGCACCAGGCTGACCGCGCAGACCGTGTCGGTGATCGTACGCCGGTTGCTGGAGGAGGGGCTGGTCATCGAGGACGGCTCCGCGCCGTCCAACGGAGGCAAGCCGCGCACGATCCTGCGGGTCGACGCCGGCGCCGGCTACGCCATCGGCGTGCACTTCGATCCCGGTGAGATCTCCTGCGTGCTCGCCGACCTGGCCGGACGGCCCGTCGCGCGGCTGCGTCTGCCGGTGCGTCCCGGGCGCCATGCGGACGCCGTGGTGCGGCAGATGGCCAGGGCCGCCCGGCGCATCCTCAGGGAGGCGGGCGTCGCCGACGGCAAGGTGCTGGGCGTGGGCCTGGCCTGCCCGGGGCCCTTGGACGGCGACGGCGTGATGGTCTCGCCGCCGCGGCTGCCCGGCTGGGACCAGGTGCCGATCAAGAGCCTGCTGGAGGAGTACACCCGCTTCCCCGTCACCGTCGACAACGACGCGACCGCCGCGGCGATCGGGGAGCGGTGGGCCGGGACCGCACGGTCCACCCCGAGCTTCGCCTACCTCTACCTGGGCACGGGCATCGGCGGCGGGATCTTCCTCGACAACCAGGTCTACCGCGGGCGCTCGCTGAACGCCGCCGAGTTCGGCCACATGACGGTCGAACCGGACGGCCCCGAGTGCTACTGCGGCAACCGGGGCTGCGTGGAGGCCGTCTGCTGCCCGAGCGCCATCGAGGCGGCGCTGGGCGACGGGTCCGACCACGCCGCCATCTGCGCGGCCGCCGCGCGCGGCGAGCCCGAGGCCCGCGCCGTGATCGAACGCGTCGCCGGGAGGCTGGCCGACGCCGCCGTGAGCGTCGTGAACATGCTCGACATCGACCTGCTCGTGCTCGGCGGGCCCGCGCTCAGGGAGGTGGGCGAGATCTACCGCGAGGTGGTCGCGGCGGCCGTGTCGAGCAGGTCGCTGGCCAGGCGGCTGCGCGCCGTCCGGGTGGAGACCTCGCCGATCGCGGCGGACGCCGCCGCGATCGGCGCGGCCTCGCTGGTCTTCCACGCCACGTACGCGCCCCGCCTGGGGGCGCTGCTCAGCGGCTGAGCGGGCCGCCCGGCCCTCGCCGGGCGGCCACCACGACCACATCACCAGGTCATGCGCGCTTCATGCGCAGGGTCACCAGCTCGAACGGGCGCAGCGTCAGCGGCACCGGCCCGTCGTGGCGCCGCGGCTCGGCCGTGGGACGCTCCAGCAGGTCCGTCTCCACCACCTCCGCCACGGGGAAGCCCGGCGTCAGCGTGGCTCGCGCCCTGCCGCCCCTCGACTCGTGGAAACGGACGACCACGTCACCGCTCTCGTCGTCGGCCAGCTTGACGGCGGTCACCACCACCGCGTCGTCGTCCACCGTCACCAGCGGGGCCACCTCGGCGTCGCCGGGCACGCGGCGCTCGGGCAGGTTGACGACGTAACCCTCGCGGACCGCGTCGCCGATCGTGGCGCCCGGCACGAGCGCGTGGCGGAAACGGTGCACGCCCTGGTCGGTCTCCGGGTCGGGGAAGCGGGGGGCGCGCAGCAGCGAGACGCGCACGGTCGTGGTCGTGCCCGCCTCGCCGGCGGTGCGGGTGACGTCGTGGCCGTAGGTCGAGTCGTTGACCAGCGCGATGCCCCAGCCCGGCTCCTCCACGTGCACGAAACGGTGGTTGCAGGCCTCGAACTTGGCCGCCTCCCAGCTCGTGTTGGTGTGCGTGGCGCGGAAGACGTGGCCGTACTGGCTCTCGGAGGCGTATCGGTCGGCGTGCACGTCCAGCGGGAACGCCAGCTTCAGGAACTTCTCCGTCTCGTGCCAGTCGACCTCGGTGTCGACGTCGAGCCGGCGGCCGGACAGCGTGAGCACCTGCGTCACGCTCGACGAGCCGAAGGAACGGCGGACGCGCACCGAGCCGTCCACCAGGCTCACCTCGTCGGCCTCCGTCAGGTCGGTGACCGTGTTGCGGTAGAACTCGTCGACGTCCCAGGCGTCCCACTTGTTGGGGAAGTCGGGGTGCAGCTGCAGCAGCCCCGCCACCTTGCCGGGCGCGACCGTCTCCCGATCGGCCTCCACATCGTAGATCGACACGATCAGGCCGCGGGCGTCCACCTCCACCCTGAGCAGGCCGTTGTCCAGGACGTGGCCGCCGCCGTCGCGCTCGCGCACGGAGGTCCGCACGCCGGGCTCCGGCCGGGCCGCGCCTCCGGCGGGCACGCCGCCGCGGGCGTGCGGGGCGCCGTTGAAGACGAGCGTGCCGCCGGAGGCGTCACCGGCCAGCGCGCGCTGCGCGGCGTCGATGATGCCGTTCAGCTCCTCCGCCACCAGCTCGTACGTCCTGCGCGCCTCCCGGTGCACCCACGCGATCGACGAGCCGGGCAGGATGTCGTGGAACTGGTGCAGCAGCACCGTCTTCCAGATCCGGTCGAGCTGCGCGTACGGGTAGGGCGCCCCGGCGCGCACGGCCGCGGTCGCCGCCCACAGCTCGGCCTCCCGCAGCAGGTGCTCGCTGCGCCGGTTGCCCTGCTTGGTCTTGGCCTGGCTGGTCAGGGTGGCCCGGTGCAGCTCCAGGTAGAGCTCGCCGGCCCAGACCGGCGGGTGCGGAT
Source organism: Nonomuraea mesophila (assembly GCF_004352805.1). Lineage (NCBI taxonomy): Bacteria > Bacillati > Actinomycetota > Actinomycetes > Streptosporangiales > Streptosporangiaceae > Nonomuraea > Nonomuraea mesophila. Next base: position 59,403 of record NZ_SMLD01000005.1, on the reverse strand, counting down.
ATTCCGCCTCGGCCTTGGCGAAGAAGTCGGCGGGCGTCTCCCACCTGACCGCGGGGGAGCCTTCGAGGTCGCGCACCCTGGCGGCCTTGGCCACCATCTCGCGCGTCGTGCCGCCGCCCCCGTCGCCCCAGCCGGTCGGCGCGAGCGAGTGCCGGGCGACGCCCTTGTCCTTGAAGTTGCGGGCCGCGTGCGCCAGCTCGCCGCCCGTCATCGAGCAGTTGTAGGTGTCGACGGGCGGGAAGTGCGTGAAGATCCGGGTGCCGTCGAGGCCCTCCCACAGGAACGTGTGGTGCGGGAACGTGTTGGTCTGGCTCCACGAGATCTTCTGCGTGAGCAGCCGCTTCGACCCGGCCGCCTTGATGATCTGCGGCAGCCCGGCCGCGAAGCCGAACGTGTCGGGCAGCCACACCTCCTCGTTGTCGACGCCGAACTCGTCGATGAAGAAGCGTTTGCCGTGCACGAACTGCCGGGCCATGGCCTCGGAGCCCGGCATGTTCGTGTCGGACTCCACCCACATGCCGCCCGTCGGGACGAACCGGCCGGAGGCCACCGCCTTGGTCACCTTGGCCCAGACCTCGGGCCGGTGCTCCTTGATCCACGCCCACTGCTGCGCCTGCGACATCGCGAACACGAAGTCCGGCTCGTCCTCCAGCAGCGCCGTCATGTTGGATGCGGTGCGGGCCACCTTGCGTACGGTCTCGCGCAGCGGCCACAACCAGGCCGAGTCGATGTGCGCGTGGCCGACGGCGCTGACGCGGTGCGCCGACGGCACGGCGGGCGCCGACAGCACGCCGGTCAGCTCGGCCCTGGCGGCGGCGGCCGTGCCGTTGACGTCCTGCAGGTCCACGGCGTCCAGCGCGCGGTTGACGGCCCGCATCAGCTCCCAGCGGCGGGCGCCCTCGACCGGCAGCTGGTGCATCAGCTCCCCGAGCACCTCCAGGTCCATCACGAGCTGCCACACGTTCTCGTCGAAGACGGCCAGGTCCATGCGGGTCAGCCGGTAGAGAGGGTCGCTCCCGGCCGTCTCCTTGTCGCCGAGCCGGGTCGGCTGGAACGGGTGGCGGCCGAGGATGACGGGGTTGGAGGCGGCCTCGACGTGCAGGCGCACCTGCTCACCGCCCTTGACGGGGGCGCCGACGCGGACCCACTGGTTGCGCGGGTTGAGCCCCTTCACGGGGGCGCCGTCGGGGAGGTAGACCAGGCCCTCGCACTGGAAACCCGGCATGTCCTCGTCGAAGCCCAGGTCGAGCAGGGCTTCAACGGTCCGGCCCGCCCATTCCCGCGGCACCGTGCCGGTGACGGTGAACCAGCTCGTGCCCCACGGAACACCCCAGGCATCGCCCACCGCGATCGGCTCAGGCGTCGCGGCCAGCCCTTCGGCGACCGGCACCGGCTCGTCGGGCGCATGCCAGACGGCCACCTCCAGCGGCACCGACTCAGGGTAGAGAGCGGGGCGGATCCGCTCGTTGAGCACACGCTTCAAGCGGGCTTCGACCAGGTCGCGGTCGTCGTGCATCAGGGACTCCTCAAACAAAAGGGGGATTTATCAGCCTTTGATGGCGCCTTCCTCCACGCCCTTGAAGAAGAAACGCTGGAGGACGGCAAAAACGATCATGATCGGCAGGAACGAGATCATCGAGCCCGCCGCGATCAGCCGCGGGTTGGCGCTGAACGTGCCGTTCAAATACTGCAGGCCGACCGTGAGAGTGTAGTTGGCGGGGTCGGTCAGGACGATGAGCGGCCACAGGAAGTCGTCCCAGGCCCCGATGAACGCGAAGATCGTGACCACGCTGAGCATGCCGCGCACGTTCGGCAGGCCGATGTGGCGCAGCCGCTGCCACGCCGTCGCCCCGTCGATGATCGCGGCTTCGTCCATCTCCCGGGGGATCGCCTGAAACGCAGTACGCATCAACAGCACGTTAAGCATCCCGATCGCGCCCGGCAACGCCACCCCCAGCAGGGTGTCGGCCAGGCCGAGCGAGCGGACGGTGACGTACTGCGAGACGATCGTCACCTCGCCGGGCAGCACCAGCGTCGCCAGGAACAGCCCGAGCAGCAGCTTCGCGCCCCTGAAACGGAGCTTGGCCAGGGCGAACCCGGCGATCGTCGCGCCCACGGCGTTGCCCGCGACCACGATGACGGCCACGACCAGGGAGTTGGCCGCGTACGACCACACGGGGACGGTCTCGGCCACCTCGGCGTAGTTGGCGAGCGTCGGGTGCTGGGGCAGGAAGCTCGGCGTCCGGGTGTAGATGTCCTCCTGGACGCTCTTCAGCGAGGTGGACAGCTGCCACAGGAACGGCGAGACGGTCAGGGCGAGCACGAGCAGGAGCAGCGCGTAACGCAGCGCCTTCTCGCGGGCGGAGACGGTGTTGATGTCAGGCCGCCTTCCTGTTGAGCCGCAGCAGCAGGAGCATCGGCCCGATGGTGACGACCAGCAGCACCAGGCTGAGCGCGGAGGCGTAGCCGAGGTGGCCGGTGAAGCCGCGGCTGTAGAGCTGGATGAGCATCACGAGCGACATGTCCCTGCCGCCGGGGCCGCCGGTGCCGTTCGACAGCACGTACAGCTCGGAGAAGACGCGCAGCGCCGAGACCGACACCAGCACGGAGATCAGCAGCATCGTGTTGCGCACGCCGGGCACCGTGACGTTCCAGAAGCGCCGCACCGGGCCCGCGCCGTCGACGGACGCGGCCTCGTGCAGCTCGCGCCGGACGTTGCCGAGCGCCGACAGATAAATGATCATGTAGTAGCCCAGCCCTTTCCAGACGGTCAGGCTGATCGCGCTGAGCAGCAGCAGCCACCGGTCGGTCAGGAACGGCACCGGCGCCGCGATCACGCCCAGCCACTGCGCGAAGCCGTTCACCAGGCCGCGGTCGTCCAGCAGCCAGCCCCAGATCAGCGCGACCACCACGGCCGAGGCGACCACGGGGGTGTAGAAGGCGGTGCGGAAGAACATGATGCCGGGCAGCTTCTTCTCCACCAGGATCGCGATCAGCAGCGGCAGCAGCGTGAGCAGCGGCAGGCACACCAGCATGTAGACGATGCTGTTGACCAGCGCGTCGGCGAGTTGGTCGTCGTTCAGCGCGCGGCCGAAGTTGGCCAGGCCGGTGAAGTGCCCGCCGCCCAGCGGCTTGGCGTTGGTGAACGCCAGGACCAGCGTGTTGATCGACGGCCAGACCGAGAAGACGAACAACCAGAGCGCGGCGGGCGCCACCAGCAGCCACGGCGTGAACCAGCGGTGGTGGGTCATCAGCTCTCGAGCAGTTCGTCGCACTTGGCCACGGCGGCGTCCAGCGCCTCCTTGGAGGTCACCTCACCGCTGATCGCCAGCGCGAACTGCTGCCGTACGAACTTCTTCATCGCGTCGTTGGCCTGCACCGGCTCCAGCACCTTGGCCTCGGCCAGCGACGTGAACGCGATCACCTTGGCGTCGCCCGAGGGAGTGCCGTCGCTCTTGCTGAAGAACGGGTCGTTCGCCGAGGCCTTGGTGCTGGGGAAGATGTTGACCAGGTGGGCGAAGGCGGCCTGGTTCTCGGCGTTGGTCACCCAGCGGGCCAGGGCGAGCGCGGCCGGCGCGTTCTTCGTGGCCTTGGAGACCGCCAGGCCCTGCACGTAGAGCGGCGGGGTGCCGATCGCGGGCGACGGCACGACCTTGGGCGCGAGCGTCGGGTTGTCGGTGGCCAGGCTCGTGATGAAGTTGCCGCCGGCGGTCGTCCAGGCGACCGTGCCCTCGGTGAAGAGCTTGGCGTTGCCGGCGTAGGTGTCGGTCAGCACGCCGCGCGGCAGCAGTCCCTCCTTGTACGCCTCGCGGTACTTGTCCAGCAGCGCGACCGCCTCCGGGGTGTTGAACGCGAACCGTGTCCCGTCGGGCGACATCATGGGGACGCCCGCGTTGACCAGGTCGCCCAGCTCGGGCTTGCGGCTCATCAGATAGACCTTGCCGTCCGACTTCTCCTTCAGCGTCCCGGCCTGGGAGATGAGCTCGTCCAGGCTCGCGGGCGGCTTGCCGGGGTCCAGGCCGTTCTCGGTGAGCAGCTCGGAGTTCCAGTAGTTGACGTCGGTGTTGAGGTACCACGGGTAGCCGTACGTGCCCTCGGTGCCGGGGTAGCGGTAGGCCTCCAGGCCGCCGGGGACGTAGACCTCGGCCAGTTGCCGGTCGGCCTGGCCGACGTCCAGCAGCATGCCCTGCTTGACCAGCGGGAAGGCGAAGTCGGGCGGCAGGTTGACGACGTCGGGCAGCGAGCCGCCGGCCGCCTGGGTGAGCACCTTCTCCGCGTAGCTCTCGGCGGGCTGGTCCAGCCACTCCACCTGGGTGCCCGGGTACTGCTTCTCGAAGCCGTCGATGACACCCTGCACGTAGTCGGTGAACTTCGGTTTGAGCGCCCATGTCTGCAGGCTGACCTTGCCCTTCACCTCGCCGGTGACGTTCGTGACCGGCGCGGCCGAGTCCGGTTCCGCGCCACCCAGGCCGCATCCCGCGATCGCGACGGCCAGCACGGCCAGTCCTGCCCAGTACCTTCGCATGGCGCTTCCCTTCCGGTACTAAACCGCTCTAGTTGCCGGACTATCCACCGGGCTAGACTCCGCTGTCAATAGGGTGTGGCCGGACTGTGAGGAAAGGAGCGGGTGCGTGGGCCGACCGACGATCGCCGACATCGCGCAGCGGGTCGGGGTGTCCAAGGGCGCGGTGTCGTTCGCGCTGAACGGGCGTCCCGGCGTCAGCGAGGCGACCAGGGCCCGCATCCTGGAGGTGGCCAAGGAGATGAACTGGCGCCCGCACAGCGCCGCCAGGGCGCTCGGCGGTGCCAGGGCCGAGGCGGTGGGGCTGGTGATCGCGAGGCCCGCGAGCACGCTGGGCGTCGAGCCGTTCTTCGCCCAGCTCCTGTCCGGCCTGCAGGCGAGGTTGTCACGCCAGCAGGTGGCGATGCACCTGCTGGTGGTCGAGGACTCCGAGGCCGAGATCGAGGTCTACAGGGAGTGGACCTCCGCGCACCGCGTGGACGGGTTCATCCTCGTCGACCCCAAGGTCCGCGACCCCCGCTTCGCCGCGCTGGAGGAGCTCGGCGTGCCCGCCGTGGTGCTCGGCGGGCCCGGCAGGCACGGGACGCTGGCCAGCGTGTGGGCCGACGACCGCGAGGCGATGGTGTCGGTGGTCGACTACCTGGCGGCGCTCGGGCACCGCCGCGTCGCCCACGTCGCCGGGCTGCCGGGGCTGCGCCACACCCAGCGGCGCATGCGCGCCCTGCGCGACTCGGTCAAGCGGCTCGGCCTGGTGGACGCGGTCTCGCTGCCGACCGACTTCAGCGACGCCGAGGGGGCGGCGGCGACCAGGACACTGCTGTCGCGCGGCAACCGCCCGACCGCCGTGGTCTACGACAGCGACGTGATGGCGCTGGCCGGCCTGGGCGTGGCGGGGGAGATGGGCGTCGCCGTGCCGGGCGAGCTGTCCATCGTGGCCTTCGACGACTCGGTGCTCACCAGGGTCACCCACCCGAGCATCACCTCGCTGTCGCGCGACACCGTCGCGCTCGGCGGCCAGGTGGCCGACGTGCTGCTCGAGGTCATCGCCGACCCGGGCGCCAGGCCCGTGGTCAAGACCGGCACCCCGCGGCTGGTCGTCCGGCAGAGCACCGCGCCCCCCGCTCTTGGCAAGGACACTAAAGCGGTTTAGGGTCTCGGTGATCGGCTCGACCCCGGGACGGGGATGCCCCTCCGCCGGGGGAGCACCCTCGCGGGGACGGTTCACCCATGGAGGACCCGCGTGCCCCTGCCGCACCACAACCCCGGCCCGCTGCGCTTCGGCGCGAACTACGTGCCCTCGTCCGGCTGGTTCTACGGCTGGCTCGACCAGCCGGCCGACGCCGCCCGCCGCGACTTCGAGGACCTCGCGGGCATCGGGCTCGACCACGTCCGGGTGTTCCCGGTCTGGCCGTGGATCCAGCCCAACCGCACGCTCATCAGGCGGCGCGGGATCGACGACCTGCTCGCCGTGATCGACGCCGCCGCGGAGTTCGGGCTGTCCGTGGCCGTGGACCTGCTGCAGGGTCATCTGTCCAGCTTCGACTTCCTGCCGTCGTGGGTGCTCACCTGGCACCGGCGCGGGCTGTTCACCGACCCCGACGTACGCGCCGGGCTGGTGACCTACGTCGACACGCTCACCAGGGAGATCGCCACCCGTGACAACGTCTTCGCGGTGACCCTCGGCAACGAGGTCAACAACCTCTACCCGGCCAACCCCACCACGATCGGCGACTCCAGGAGCTGGGCCGAAGAGCTGCTCGGCGCGGCCCGCGCCGCCGCCCCCGGCCTGCTGACCCTGCACTCCCTGTACGACGCCACCTGGTACGACCCGGACCACCCCTTCCACCCGGCCGACAACGTCGACCTCGGCGACCTGACGACCGTGCACTCGTGGGTGTTCAACGGCGTGTCCGCCATCGACGGCCCGCTCGGCCCGGCCACCGTCACCCACGCCGACTACCTGGTGGAGCTGGCCGCGGCCACCTCGCCCGATCCGTCCAGGCCGGTCTGGCTGCAGGAGGTCGGCGTGCCCAGGCCCGACGTGCCCGAGCCCGACGCGGCCGCGTTCGTGAGCCGGATGCTGGAGGCCGTCACCCCCAACCCCGCCCTGTGGGGCGTCACCTGGTGGTGCTCCCACGACCTCGACCGCTCGCTCGCCGACTTCCCCGAGCGCGAGTACGACCTCGGCCTGTTCACCGTGGACCACCGGCCCAAACCGGCGGCCAGGGAGCTGGCCGCCGCCGTCAAGGAACGGCGTGACAGGGCCACGCGCCGGCGGGCGCTCGTCTGCGACGTGGACCTCAGGGCCGAGCCGGAGCGCCGCGCGGAGATCGCGCCGGGCAGCCCCTTCCACGCGGCGTGGGTGCGGCTGCGCCAGGACGGGCCCCTGGCGATCGTCACCGCCGCCCGCGCCGCCGACCCCGCCCACCTGGCGGCCAGGGGCATCGACACCGTGCTCGACCGGCACTGATCCCGGCACTGCATCGGCACAGGACCCGGCACCGATCCCGGCACCGATCCCGGCACCGATCCCGGCACCGATCCCGGCACTGAGACCGGCACTGAGACCGGCACTGAGACCGGCACTTGAGGCCGGCACTTGAGGCCGGCACTTGAGGCCGGCAACGAGAGGAGATCTGATGCGACGCAGGCTGTTACCGGCGCTCTGCGCGGTCACGGTCGCGGCGGCCCTGCTCACCGCCCCCGCCCACCCCGCACTGGCGGCGACGGGTGACCAGCCCTACGCCTCCTACTGGTTCCCGAAGACGATCCTCGACTGGGACCCGGCCACCGACCCCGACGCGAGGTTCAACCGTTCCCGCGTGCCGCTGCGGCCGCGCGCCCAGAACCCGGCGCTGAAGGCCGGCCCTCACGCCCGCGCGGGCGAGGGCGGCATCGTCTCGCTCGTGTCGTTCGCCCCCACCTCGGACAATCCGTCGCAGGGCTCGCTGGACGCCGACTACTACGCCTTCGGCCACTGGCAGTACGTCGACACGCTCGTCTTCTGGGGCGGCTCGGCCGCCGAGGGACTGATCCTCGCGCCGAACCCCACCGTCATCGACGCGGCACACCGCAACGGCGTCAAGGTGTACGGCACCGTGTTCTTCCCGCCCGAGGTCTTCGGCGGGCAGCTCCAGTGGGTACGCGACTTCGTCGACAAGCGCGGCCGGACCTACCCGGTCGCCGACAAGCTGGTCCAGGTGGCCGAGCACTACGGGTTCGACGGCTGGTTCATCAACCAGGAGACGGAGGGCGGCGACGCCGCGCTGGCCGCCGAGCTGCGCTCGCTCATGAAGTACGCCCGCGCCAAGGGCCCGGTCGAGTTCATGTGGTACGACGCCATGACCGAGAGCGGCGCGGTCGACTGGCAGGAGGCGCTCACCACGGCCAACGACGCCTTCCTCAACGACCCCGGGCGGGTCGCGGACTCGATGTTCCTCGACTTCGGATGGGACGCCGCCAAGCTCCGTTCGTCACGCGCGCTGGCCAGAAGGCTCGGCAGGGACGAGCACGAGCTGTACGCCGGCATCGACACCGAGGCGAACGGCTACGACACGGACGTGCCGTGGGACGCGCTGTTCCCCGCGGGACGGCCGCACGCCGCTTCGCTCGGCATCTACCGCCCGGAGTGGACGTGGCGGTCGTCGTCGGGCCCCGCCGACTTCCGGGCCAGGGACTCCCGCTTCTGGGTCGGCGCCAACGGCGACCCGTCGGACACCTCCACTCCGTCGGCGTGGAAGGGCCTGGCCCGCTACGTCGCCGAGTCGACGCCGGTCACCGGCAAACCGTTCGTGACCGGGTTCAACCTCGGGCACGGCGAGTTCTATAACGTCGGCGGCGTCCGCGTGCGCGACGGCGGCTGGAACAACCTGTCGGTGCAGGACGTGCCGCCCACCTACCAGTGGCTCGTCAGCTCGCGCGGCACCGAGCTGACCCCGTCGATCGACTTCGGCGACGCCTACGAGGGCGGCTCGTCGCTGCGGCTCACCGGCCGCCTCGACGCCGTCAACACCGTACGGCTCTACCAGACGCGCCTGCCCGTGGCGGCGGACACGAAGCTGTCGGTCGTGGTCAAGACGCCCGCGGCGGGCCCCACCCATCTGCGGGCCGCGGTCTCCTTCACCGACGCGCCCACCAGGTTCGCCACCTTCGACCTGGGCTCGACCCGTGGAACCGGCTGGGAGCGCAGGACGATCGACCTGTCCGCCCACGCCGGCAGGACCATCGCCCAGATCGGGTTCCGGACGACGGGCGTCAAGAAGGACTACGACGTCCGCGTCGGGCAACTGGCCGTGTACGACGGGGCCGTGGACCGGCCGTCCGCGCCTTCCGGGCTCACCATGCTCGGCGTCACGGACGTGTCGGACTACCGCAAGTCGCTCCGGCTGGCCTGGAACGGCTCGCGCGGCGAGGTGCACCACTACGACGTCTACCGGCGCGATCCGGGCGGCGGGCGTACGTATCTGGGGGCCACGCCCAACGACGCCTACTTCGTGCCCCGGCTCGACCGGGCCGGCACGGAGACGAGCACGACGATCGAGGTGGAGGCGGTCTCCGCGGAGTACGGCCGCTCGCGCGCCGCCACGGTCACCGTCTCCTGGGCCGGGTGACCGGGGCCGTCCGGTGAGCCGTCCCACGAGTGGCGGATCCACGACAAGTCGGGATCTGGCCACACCAACCTCGTAGACAGCGCCAGCTCAGGGCGGTTAGGAAGTCGGGTATTCGTGCTTACCGACTTCTGGAGGTCGTTCATGCCGTATGGGTCAGGGCGCTGGAGACATCGGCGGCGGGGGACGGTCATGGCCGCCACGCTGGCCATGACCGCCTCGCTGTTGTCGGCCCCCGGCGCGTACGCGACCGCCGCGCCGCCCGTGGAGTTCACGAGTGACGCGGCGAGCGACGAGATCACGCTGGTCACGGGTGATCAGGTGCGGGTGCGTGCCGTGGACGGTGAGCACAGGACTGTGGCGGTCACCCCCGCGCCGCGGGCGGACGGCTCGGTGCCGACGTTCCAGGTGCTGGAGACCGGCGGGCAGCTGAGCGTCATCCCCGACGACGTCGCCGCCCTCGTGCCGGAGCGGCTCGACAGCGCGCTGTTCAACGTGACGGCGCTGGCCGAGCAGGGCTACGACGACGCCATTCCGCTGATCTTCACCTACGCGGGCAACGCCCCCAAGGCGGCGCCGCCGTCGGTGAAGCAGGTCCGCACGCTGGAGAGCATCGGCGGGACCGGGGTGTCGGTGGCCGAGCGGGACGCGGCGGCGTTCGGCGCCGAGCTGGCCAAGCTGGCCGGCCCGGATGCCCGCGCCGCCGGCCCGCTGGCGGGCGTGTCGAAGATCTGGCTCGATCGCAAGGTGAAGCCGGTCCTTGAGCGCAGCGTGCCGCAGATCGGCGCGCCCGAGGCGTGGGCCGCCGGGTACGACGGCTCCGGCACCACCGTCGCCGTGCTCGACACCGGCGTGGACGCCGCGCACCCCGACCTCGCGGGCAAGGTAGCCGCTCAGCGCGACTTCACCGGCGAGAACGTCACGGGCGACCCGCACGGCCACGGCACCCACGTCGCGAGCACCATCGCGGGCGCCGGCACGGATGGCGGCACGGACGGCGGCACGGACGGCGGCACGGACGGCGGCACAGATGGCGGCACAGATGGCGGCACGGACGGCGGCGCCAAGGGCGTGGCGCCCGGCGCCACCTTGCTCAACGGCCGGGTCCTGGGCGGCGACGGCTTCGGGCAGCTGTCGTGGATCATCGACGGCATGGAGTGGGCGGCCGGGGAGCAGCGTGCCGCGATCGTCAACATGAGCCTCGGCAGCTCCGAGGCGGGCGGCCCGCTGACCGCCGCGCTCTCCCGGCTGAGCGAGCAGTACGGGACGTTGTTCGTGGTGGCCGCGGGCAACGACGGTTGCGACTCGTGCGTGGGCGCCCCCGGCGACGCGCCCGAGGCGCTGACCGTCGGGGCCGTCGACCGCGAGGACCGGCTGGCGAGCTTCTCCAGCAAGGGCCCGATCGTCGCCGGCCAGGCCGTGAAGCCCGACGTGACCGCGCCGGGCGTGGACATCTCCGCCGCCAGGCCCGGCGGCGGCCACGTCGCGATGTCCGGCACCTCCATGGCCACCCCGCACGTCGCGGGCGCGGCGGCGCTGCTGCGCCAGGCCCGCCCCGGCGTCACCGGCGGCGAGCTGAAGTCGCTGCTCATGGCCACCGCCGAACCCGGGCGGGACATCCCGGTCGACGCGCAGGGCGCGGGCAGGATCGACGTGGCCGCGGCGCTGAAGAACCCGGTCGCCGCCTCGGCGGGCTCGCTCAACTTCGGCACGCTCACCCCCGGTGAGGAGAAGAGCCTCACCGTCACGTACCACAACCTGGGGCAGGAGCCCGCGGAGCTGGACCTGTCGAGCGGCGGCGCGTTCACCGTCGAGCCGGCCCGGCTCACCGTGCCCGCGTCAGGGACGGCCGCGGCCGAGGTCACGCTCAAGGCGGACGAGCCGGGCCTGGTCCGCCAGGAGCTGACGGCCGCGGTCGGGGGCGGCTCGCCGGTGCGCACGCTGCTGACCGCCGGCGTCGAGAAGAAGCGCGTCGAGCTGCGCGTACGCGGCATCGCCAGGGACGGACGGCCGGGCCGCGGCGGTTTCACCGTGCTCAACCTGGACGAGGGCACCCTGGTCGGCCGCGTGCTGCCCGGCGAGCCGGCCCAGCCGTGCACCGACCAGAAGTACGGCAAGGGCACCTGCCTGCTCGTCGAACCCGGCACGTACTCGGTGCTCGGCCACATCTTCACCATGCCGGCCGGCCAGGACAGCACCGCCAAGGGCACGCCGCTCAACGAGAGCCTGCTCGGCGACCCCGAGATGACGATCACCGAGGACACCGAGGTCGTACTGGACGCCCGCAAGGCCGTCGAGGTCAAGGTCGAGACGCCGGACCACAGGACGAAACTGAACACCGGCTCGGCCGCCGCCCTCATGTGGTATCGAGCGGGGGAGCAGGGCACCGCGCTGCGCGGCGGCACCACCATCTCACCCGGAGGCCAGATCGAGGAACGGCTGTTCGTCCAGCCCACGAAGAAGGTCACCAAGGGCACGTTCGTCGTCTCCACCCGGTGGCGGCTGACCGCCCCCGAGATCACCCTCACCACCCCCGGGCTCGAACTCGACCCCCAGTACGTGCACCCGGCCCAGTTCAGCGACTTCGCCACCGAGTACCCGCGCCTGGACGGCACCAGGCTGCTCATGGCGGTGGACGCGGGACGTGGCTCACCCGGCGAGATCAAGGCCCGTGACCTGCGCGGCAAGCTCGCCGTGATCCGCCGCACCTCCGGGGTGCCGGTCTCCACGCAGTCCAACGCGGCGGCGGCCGCCGGGGCGAAGATGGTGGCCGTCTACAGCGACCGGCCGGGCCACGACGTCACCACCGGCGGCAACGGCGTCAAACTCGCCGTCCCGACCGTGCGGCTGACGCACGAGCAGGGCCTGAAGCTGGTCGAGCGGCTGCGCAGGCTGCCCGTGCCGGTCGTGGCCAAGGGCGTCGTGGCCAGCCCGTACGCCTACCACCTCGTCCTCCAGGAGAAGGGCCGGGTGCGGGACAAGCTGCGGTACGTGGTCAGGTCGAGGTCGCTGGCCAGGATCGAGACGGACTTCCACACCCAGCTCGCCGACGACGTGATGGTCAACGAGGCCCGTTTCGTCTTCCAGCCCTGGGACACCTCGTCGATCAGCACGAACCACCCCATGGCCAAGGCGCCGCGCACCCGGACCGAGTACGTGACCCCCGGCCTCGACCTGCGCTGGGCCACGTCGGCCGGGGTTCCCGAGCGGCACTACAACACCATGTGGCCGCACCCGGACACGCCGCGCATCAGCCTGTCGTCGCCGGAGCTGCGGCCGTACGAGGCGGGCGAGCGGGTCGGCCGCTCGGTGTTCAAGCAGCCGCTGCTGCCGGGCGTCAACCCGCGCAACCCGGTGCGCAGGGACGGCGACAAGCTGCGCGTGTCCATGCAGGGCTTCGTGGACGCCGCCGGCAACTACGGCGACACCTATACCAGCAAGTTCGAGCACGGCATGAAGACCGACTTCCGGCTCTACGAGGGCGACACGCTCCTGTGGCAGACGAACCACCTGCCGTCGGGGTCGGGCACGCTCTCCCCCGAGAAGTCGGAGTACCGCATCGAGTACGACCTCGCCAACGAGGCCCGCTGGGCGAAGTTGTCCACCCGTACCAAGGGGGTGTGGACCTTCGGCTCCGAGCGGGCCGCGGAGACGACGGTGATCCCGCTGCTGCTGGCCACGTTCGACGCGCCGGTCGACCTGAAGAACCGGGCCAGGTCGCGGAAGCTGGAGCTGTCCCTCCACCACCAGGAGGGCGCGGAGCAGAGCGCGATCAAGGACGTGTCGCTGGAGGTGTCGTACGACGACGGCGGCACCTGGAAGCCCGTCCGGCTGCGGGGCAAGGGCGAGCGCAGGTACGAGACGACCGTCGGGCGGTCGCCGTCCGGGTTCGTCTCGCTGCGCCTGAACGCCTCCGACGTCAACGGCAACACCCTGGGGCAGGAGGTGATCCGCGCCTACGCCACGCGCTGACCGTCCCGCGCGGCCGGGAGAGGACCTCGCACGGCCCTCTCCCGGCCGCTTCAGTGCAGCGCCGCCGCGTCCGTGCGCTTGACGTGCCTGGCGCGGAAGACGTGCCTCCGGCCGCGGTGGGTGAAGGTGGCGCGCGCCACGATACGGCCGCGCTTGGCGGGCAGCGGGAAGCCGACCGTGATCGCCGCGCCCGGCTCCAGCCGCGGCACCCGGTGCGCCCGCCGCTTGCGCGGCCCGTCCAAGCCCAGCTCGACCCCGCGCCAGGCGCGGGACGAGCCGTTGTGCAGGGTCACGATGACCTGGTCGTCCGTGAGCTCCGTACGCAGTCCGTACGGGGTGCGCGGGTCCGGTCCGATCGACGCGTCGAGCGTGGCCAGCAGCTCGGCGGTCAGCTCGGGACGGTCCGCCGCCAGGTCGAGCTTCTCGCCGGGGTCGGCGGACAGGTCGTAGAGCTCGACCCGGCCCTCGGGCCCGGCCCCCGCGATGTTCGGGGCGAACCGGACCGCCTTCCACCGGCCGCGCCGGATGGCCTGGGCCTTGCGCGGCCGGTTCCACACCAGGTGGTGGTGCCTGGGCGCGCTCCCGCCGGTGAGCAGGCCGCGGAAGGAACGCCCGTCGAGGTGGGCGGGCACCGGCACCTCGGCCAGGTCCGCGAAGGTCGGCAGCACGTCCCAGAAGGCGACCGGCTGCCGCTCGACGCGGTGGCGTAACCCGGGCGCCCAGGCGATCAGCGGCACCCGGATGCCGCCCTCGTACACGTCGCGCTTGTCGGCGCGGTACGGGCCGTTGGAGTTGAACAGCCTGGGCGTCACGCCCTTCTCCCGGTGGGGGCCGTTGTCGCTGGTGAACAGCACGAGCGTGCGTTCGGCGACGCCCGCGTCCCGCAGCGCCCGCAGCAGGGCGGCGACGTCGGTGTCGAGCCGGGTCACCTGGGCGGCGTGGCGGCGGTTCGGATCGCTCCAAGGCTCCTTTTCGTAGACGCCCGCGTCGCCGGGGATTGCGCTGGGCGCGTGCGGCAGGTTGCTGGCGTAGTAGAGCAGGAACGGGTCGTCGCCGCCCTCGGCGATGAACTCGGTGGCCCTCTCCCGGAACAGGTGTGGCGCGTACGACCTGCCGGGGATGGACACCTTCTTGTCGTTGTGCCACAGGTACGACGGAAAGTAGTGGTGGGCGTGCCGGTGGGTGATGTAGCCGAAGAACTCGTCGAAACCGCGCATGTTCGGATGGGAGGCCTGGTGGGGCACCTCCGGGCCGAACCCCCACTTGCCGATGCAGGCCGTCCGGTAGCCGGACAGGCGCAGCAGTTCGGCGAAGGTCAGGTCGGCGTCGGTCAGCGAATGTTGCGGCCCGCCCTCGGGGTTGTCGCGTACGGTTCCGTGGCCCGCGTGCAACCCGGTCAGCAATGCGCAGCGTGACGGCGCGCACAGCGGCGCCCCCGAGTACGCGGTCGCGAAGCGCACGCCCTCGGCGGCCATCTGGTCGAGGTTCGGAGTGTGGATCTTGCGCTGCCCCTGGCTGCCGATCTCACCCCATCCGAGGTCGTCGGCCAGGATGAGCACGATGTTCGGCCGCGAGGGAAGGCGGCCGCGGACGGCGGTGGCGCCGGCCGCTGAGGGGGCCGCTAGGGAGGCCGCTGAAGGAGCGGCGAGGCCGCCGAGAGTTCCGGCGAACAAGGTGCGGCGGGAAAGCCCGTTGATCACGAAGGGCAACATATCGGAGGTTGCGGGGAACGGCGGGCAAATCCACGGCGAACTCTGTCACAGCATGGCAACCGCGACGGTGACAATAGTCACTCACCGGAGATAGTCCCACTGGCGGCAGATCTCGTGCAGGGCCTCCGGGATCTCCCCGGCCTCGGGCAGGGGCCGGGCGGCGACGACGGTGCCGGCCCGGATCTTGTCGCGCCAGTCGCCGATGCCCTTGACGAAGGTGCCGTGGTCCTGGTCGCCGTAGGAGAGCATGGCGGGCTCGTACGCGACGTCCAGGAACGCGCAGAGCCGGCGCAGCTCCGCCTCGGGGTCGGCGACCAGGTTCTCGTAGCGCAGCGTCAGCCCCTCCAGATGGGTACGGGCCTCCTGCAGGTAGGTCATGTAACTCAGCGTGCGCGGCACGGCCTCCTCCATGGGCCGCTTGGGCGGGTCCGCCTCGTGCCAGGACTGCACGATCGACATCGGGTGACGCAGCAGGAACACGAAACGCGCGTCCGGCCAGCAGGTCGAGATCCGCCGCCAGGCGAACACGTTGCTCGGCGTCTTCTCCGCCAGGACCTGCTTGCCGCTGCGGCTGAGCTCCCTGTGCAGCAGCCGGTCCCAGACGATGTGCTCGATGTCGCTGTGGGTGTGGCCGAGCAGTTCCATGGCCTGCCGTACGGGATCGGTGCCGAGGCCGACGGTCACCCGCCTGAAGTGCGTCTCGATCGGTGAGTGGATGCGCGAGTGGCTGTTCAGCATGACGCGGAGCAGCGTGGAGCCCGACCGTACGGACGACAGCAGGAAGACCGGCGCGCGCAGCAACCGGTCGTGGGGGCCGTCGACGGGCGGGCGTACGGCGTCGCCCGGCAGCCGCTGCGACTCCAGCGGCGGCTTGGGCGGCGGTTTCTGCGCCTCCTTGCGCATGCGGCGCGTCAACGTGTATCCCGTCAGGCCCTCGAGCGTGGCGTTGGCGCGGTACCTCCAGTTCATGGGGCCACAAGCTAGGGGCACGCAGTGAACCCCAGGTGAATGACGCCTGTGAACCTGTACCGAGGAGCACAGGCCATCCATGGACTTCTGCGCGGAGCAGAACAAGGTTCCGGCCGACGATGGGACCCGTCAAGCACACGACTCCCAAGGAGGGAACCATGCGTACGCTCAAGCACCGGGCGATGCACCTGTCACTACTGGCCGGCGTGGTCGCCGCAACGGTCGCCGCGCTCCCCGGCACGGGTCACGCGGCGGCGGGCACGTCCAGCGCCTCGGTGCAGGTGACCGGCGGCCGGTTACAACTGCAGTACACCGGCTCGGCCGACGCCAACAACATGTTCGTCACACTCGAGTCGCAGACCGGGGCGCTGCGGGTGAGCGACTCGGTCTCCATCACCCCGGGGGCGGGTTGCGTGCACGCCCCCGGCGACACCAGGACCGTGCGCTGCTCGGTCGGCATCACCAGGATCGCCGCCCGGCTGGGCGCGGGCGCCGACACCTTCACCACGCTCGTCCCGCTGGCAGGAACCGTGGAGGGCGACGCCGGCGCCGACACCTTCCGCCCCAGCCGCACCCAGGGGAACGTGGGCGCCGTCACCAGCGAGATCACGTACGTCGGCGGGTCCGGCGAGGACACCGCCGACTACAGTTCGGTGTCGCCCGGCGGCCCGACCGGCAACTCGGGCGTCCAGGTGAGCCTGGACCGCGCCGCCAACGACGGCAGGGACGCCGGCGGCGGCCGGCCCGCCGACAGGGACAACGTCCAGACCGAGAACATCGTCGGCAGCTCCTTCGGCGACCGGCTGTTCGGCGACGGCGGCAGGAACGAGATCACCGCCGGGCGCGGCCGGGACACCGTGTCGGCCGGGGACGGCGACGACGTGGTCGACGTGCGGGACAACGAGGCCGAGAACCGCGTCAACTGCGACGCGGGACCGGCGGATGTCGCGATCGCCGACCGCTTCGCGCTCGACCCGGTCAGCGTCGACTGCGAAACGATCCAGCGCACCTAACAGCCGCCGCGGTCCCGGTGCGCGTCGGGAGACGCGCACCGGTGTCCGGACCGGTGTCCGGACCGGTGTCCAGGCCGGTGTCCAGGCCGGTGTCCAGGCCGGCATCCAGGCCGGGGGTCAGGCCCGCAGATGGCAGCGGGCGAGGCCGGTCGCGATCGGCAGGAGCTCGGGTGCCGTCTCGTCGCAGATCGGGCCGATCCGGCGGTGACAGCGCGTGTGGAAGGCGCAGCCCGGCGGCGGCTGTTCGGGTCGCGGCGGTTCCCCGTTCAGGACGATGCGCCGCGGCCGGTCCGCCCCCGACACGTCCGAGACGTCCGGGACCGCCGAGGCCAGCGCCTCGGTGTACGGGTGCCGCGGGTCGGCGAAGACGCTCTCCGCGTCGCCGCGCTCGACGATCTGGCCCAGGTACAGCACGTTGACCTCGTCGCAGAAGAAGCGCACGACGCCGAGGTCATGGCTGATGAAGAGGAAGGACGTGCCGGACTCTTCCTGGATGTCCTTGAGCAGGTTGAGCACCTGGGCCTGCACGGAGACGTCGAGCGCCGAGACCGGTTCGTCGGCGACGATGAGCGCGGGCCGCGCCGCGACGGCCCGTGCGATGGCCACCCGCTGGCACTGCCCGCCGGACAACTCGTGCGCGTGCAGGTCCGCGACCCGGGCCGGCAGGCCCACCCGGTCGAGCAGACCGAGGACCTCCTGCCTGCCAGGGCGCCGGCCCTGGGCCAGGAGCGGTTCGGCGACGCATCGGTGCACGGGCAGCCGCGGGTTGAGGGAGGCCCGCGGATTCTGGAAGATCATCTGGATCGGGACGGCGAGCCTGCGCCTGCGCCGTTCCGGCAGGCCTGCGACGCCCGTGCCCATCAGCTCCAGCTCGCCGGAGCTCGGCTGCAGCAGGCCGGCGACGATCCTGGCGAACGTCGACTTGCCGCTGCCGCTCTCGCCGACCAGCCCGACGGCCGACCCCGCAGGAACCGTCAGGTCCACCCCGCGCAGGGCCCGCACCTCCTGTCCGGTGCCCCGCACCCGGAACGACCGGGACAGGTTCGCGGCACGCAGGACCGGTGACGTGGCGGTCACGACTCCTCCTTCCCGGCCCGCAGGCACGCGGCGCTGACGTTCCCGCCGACGGCGCGCAACTCCGGATCGGTGGTACGGCACTGATCGACGGCGATCGGGCACCGCGGCGCGAACCGGCACCCCGACGGCATGGACCCGATCGGCGGCACGGTGCCGGGGATGCTGGGCAGCCGCGCGAGCCGCCGGTCCGCGGTGGGACGGCAGCCGACGAGCGCCTTGGTGTAGGGATGCCGGGGCCGCCGCAGCACGTCCGCCACCGGGCCGCTCTCCACGACGCGGCCGGCGTACATCACGTACATGCGCCGGCAGGACCCGGCGACGAGGCCGAGGTCGTGGGAGATGAACAACATGGCCATCCCCCTGTCGCGCACGAGGGTCATCAGCAGGTCCATGATCTGCGCCTGGACGGTCGTGTCCAGGGCGGTGGTGGGCTCGTCGGCGATGAGCAGCCGGGGCTCGCACGACAGGGCCATGGCGATGAGCACCCGCTGGCGCATGCCGCCGGACAGCTCGAAGGGGTAGGCTCGTGCCACCCGGTCGGGCGCGGCGACACCGACCTCGGCCAGCAGGTCCACCACGCGGCGCCACCGCTCGCGGCGCGGCGGGCCGCCGTGCGGCCGCAGGACGTCCTCCAGTTGCCGTCCGACGGTCATGACCGGGTTCAACGAGGTGCCGGGGTCCTGGAAGATCATGCTGATCTCACCGCCGCGCAGCGGCCTGAGCGCTCCCGGGTCGCCGAGGTCGTAGGAGCCCGCGCCGAGCCGCAGCGTGCCGGACGCGCGCAGCGCGGGCCCCAGCAGGCCCAGGGCGGCGTAGGCGGTGACGGACTTGCCCGAGCCGCTCTCCCCGACCAGGGCGACGGCCTCGCCAGGAGCGACGTGCAGGTCGAGCCCGTCGACGGCGCGGACCTGCGGATCGGCGGCCAGGCCGATCTCGACGCGGTCGAGGGCCAGCAACGGCACGGCCGGCGTCGTCCCGGCCATCGGGATCATCGGGGTTTCGGTCATCGGCGTCTCCGGGGGTCGAGCGCGTCGCGGACGCCGTCGCCGGCGAAGAGCAGGGTGATGACCAGGACGGCGATCACCAGGCCGGGCGCCACGGTCAGGATCGGCAGGTCGAGGCTGTGGGCGGAGCCGTCGGCCAGCAGGTTGCCCAGTGACGCCGTGGGCGGTTGCACGCCCAGCCCGACGAAGCTCAGGCCCGCCTCCCCGATGACGGCGAAGGCGAAGATCAGCGTCAGCTGGACGGAGGTCACGCCGAGCGTGTTCGGGACGACGTGCCTGACGGCGATCCGCCACGGCGGCACGTTGCTGACGCGGGCGCTCTCGACGTACTCCTCCTGCCGGACCCGCAGCACGACGCCGCGTACGACCCGCGCGAGGTAGGGGGTGTAACCGACCGCGAGAGCGATGATGGTGCTGCGCATCCCGGCGCCGAGCGCGGCGATGAGGCCGAGGGCGAGCACCAGCGAGGGCAGCGCCAGCCCCACGTCGATGGCGCGGGCGATCACCACGTTGGCGAACCCCCTGGCGTACCCGGCGAGCAGCCCGAGCGGGATGCCCGCCGCCGCCACCGCCGTGGTCGTCGCCAGGCTGATGAGCAGCGACGAGCGCACCGCGTGGAACAGCCGGCTGAGCTGGTCGCGGCCGAACTCGTCGGTGCCCAGCAGGTGCCCGGGCCCTGGCGGCATCAGCGTGTTGCGCAGATCCTGGGCGGCCGGGTCGTACGGAGCGAGCAGGGGAGCGGCGGCGGCCACGAGCACGAACACCGCCAGCACGGACCAGGTGATCTTCTGGGTCAGCGGCCGCAGCAGGGCGGCCACCGGGGTCGTACGCTCAGCCACGCGATCGCCTCACTCTCGGATCGACCACGGCGTAGAGGAGATCCATCAGCAGGTTGACGGCGACGAAGACGACCACGATCACGAGGATGCACGCCTGCACCACGGGATAGTCCCGCGACAGCACCCCCTGCACGATGAGCCGGCCCATGCCGGGGAGCGCGAACGCGTTCTCCACCAGGAGCGCGCCGGCCATCAGGGCGCCGGCCTCCAGGCCGAAGATCGTGAGCGTGGGCAGGAAGGCGTTGCGCAGGGCGTACCGGCCGTAGATGCGGCGCTCCGGGATCTGGAACGCGCGGGCGGTGCGTACGTAGTCGGAGGACAGCGTGTCGATCAGTCCCGCTCTGGTCGTCTCGAAAACCAGGGTCGCGAACCCGGCCCCGAGGGCCAGCGCGGGCAGCAGCATGTGGCCGAGGTGCGTGCCGAGCCCTTCCGACAGCGGCGCGTAGCCGAATGTCGGCAGCACCCCCTGGGCGAGGATGATCAGCAGCAGCGCGAGCCAGAAGTTCGGCACCGCGATGCCGGTCGCGCCGGCCAGCCGGGAGAGCTTGTCGGCGATGGCGCCCTGCCGGCGGGCGGCGACCAGGCTCAGCGGGATCGCGAGCACGACCGCCAGCGTGAACGCGTACACCGACAGTTGCAGCGTGATGACCAGCCGGTCGGCGAGCAGTTCGGCGACGGTGTTGTTGAGGACCAGTGAGTTGCCGAAGTCGCCGCGCACGGCGTCCGTGATCCAGTTCCAGTACTGGAGCGCGATCGGGTCGTCGAGCCCGAGCTCCTGGCGGGTGCGTTCGACCTGTTCCGGGGTGACCGAGCCGCCCGGTCCCGCGAGGATCCTGGCCGGGTCGCCGGGGATCAGCCGCATCAGCAGGAACACCACGAAGGTGGCGGCGGCGGCCACCACCGCGGCCTGCAGGACGCTGCCCGCCAGCGGCAGCACCACGCGGGGACCGAGCCGGCGTGCGCGGCTCAAGCGGACAGCCAGCATTGCGCCGCTCCGTGGGTTCCGCCGGGCGAGAAGGTGTAGCCGCCCACCTTGGGGCTCATGGCGGTCAGCGTCGAGGGCCACACGGTGAAGGCGGCGTAGGCGTTGTCGGCGACCAGGCGGGCGACGTCGTGGTACATCTCCGCCCGCAGGCCGGGGTCGTCCTCGGCCCGTGCCTTCTCCAGCAGGGCGTCGAGCCCGGGATCGTCGACACCGGAGACGTTGAGGTCGCCCTTGCTGTGCACCAGCGGGTAGATCACCTCATCGGGGTCGACGGTGCGGGTCGTCTGGCCGCTGTTGGTCAACGCGAAGTCGCGGCTGGTGTAGATGCGATCGGCCCACGAGCCGAAGTCCTCCTTGTTGAGCCGCACCTGGACGCCGGCCTGCTCCAGCTGCGCCGCCATCGCGTCGGCCTCCTGCGCCCACGGCGACTGCGTGAAGGCGTTGAAGGCGACCTCCGCGCCGAAGTCGTACCCGGCCTTGGCGAGGAATCTTCTGGCCTCGTCGACCGAGTACGTCTGGGCGGCGCCGCCCGACAGGTCCTCGAAGGCGGCGCCGATGGCGGGGGAGAAAGGCCCGTGGGCGGCCTTGGCGTGCCCGCCGTAGATGCCCGCGGCGATCCCCTCCCTGTCGAGGGCGGCCGAGAAGCCGCGGCGCACGTCGGCGTTGTCGAACGGCTTCACCGCCTGGTTGAAGGTGAGGTAGTTGAAGGTGTTGCCGGTGTTCTCGCGCCACACGGCGTCCCTGCGCCGCTTGACCTGGCTCGCCTTGCCCGGCAGCACGTCGATCATGTCGAACTCGTCGTTGAGGAACGCCATGATCTGGGTGTTGGTGTCCGGGATGATGGTGAACGTGATGGCGTCCAGGTGGTTGTCGTCGCCCCAGTAGTCGTCGTTGCGTTCCAGGCGGACCACGTTGCCCGCCCGATATTCCTTGAACACGTACGGCCCGGTGCCGACGGAGGCGCGGAACGGATCGGACTTCGCGAACTTCGCCACGGCGGCCGGCGACATCATCATCACCCGTCCCCTCCGCAGTGAGGGCAGGAACGACGCGGCCGGACGGGACAGCCGCATCTCCACCTGGTGCCTGCCGAGGACCTTCACCGACTCCAGGAACGGCGGCAGATTGACCCCGTCTCCCTCGGGGTCGAGCAGCCGGTCGAAATTGGCCTTGACGGCCGCGGCGTCGAAGGGCGTGCCGTCGTGGAAGACGACGTCCCGCCGGAGGTCGAAGACGTAGCGCGTGGGGGAGGCCCGGTCCCACGACTCGGCGAGCTGCGGGACGACCTTGCCGTCGCTCACCTCGACCAGTCCGTTGTAGGCGAGGGTGGCGATGGCCGCGGTGCCGACCGAGCCCGCCGCGCTGGTGCCCATGTCGAACGCCGGCGCGATCGGCTCGGCCGTCAGCGGCAGCCGCAGGGTGCCGCCTCTGCGCGGTGGCCCGGTGGGCCCGGCGGTGTTCATGGGCGCCGGGGAGCGGCCGCCGCCGCACGCGCTCACCGCGAGCGTCGCTGCCCCGGCGAACAGCCCGCGTCTCGTCAAGGGGACTCGCGTTTCGGGGGGTGCTTTATCGCCCATTCACGTACTCCTTAACCCCCAGTTGCCTGTAAGGCTTAATGGGTAATACCTTACATACGACATGTCAATGGAAATCGAGGGCCGACTGCAGAAGGAGCGCCCTATGACGAGGCCGGAGCCCCGGTTCGAGTCGCTGCCCCGCCGCAACCTGCGCGACGAGGCCGCGGCGCAGCTGAGGGGCCAGATCATCGCCGGCTCCCTCACCCCCGGCGTGATCTACTCGATGTCCGCCATCGCGGCGCAGCTGGGCGTCTCCGCGACGCCCGTCCGGGAGGCCGTGCTCGAACTGGCCAAGGAAGAGCTCGTCGAGATGGTCCAGAACCGCGGGTTCCGGGTCCGCGTGGCCACCGGCAAGGAGCTCGACGACATCGTCGAGATCCGGCTGACCCTGGAGGTGCCCGCGATGGGCCGGCTGGCCGACCTGCGGCCGGTGCCCGAGCTGGGGAAGCTGCGGCCGCTGGCCGAGGAGCTCGTCGAGCACGCGGCGAACGGCGACATGGTGGCGTTCGTCGTGCGTGACAGCGAGTTCCACCTGTCGCTGACCGCGCTGCTGGGCAACCCGCGCTACGTCGAGCTCGTCCGGCTGCTGCGCAACCAGACCCGGCTGTCGGCGCTGCCGAAGCTGCGGGGCGCCGCCTCGCTCGTGGAGTCCGCGCGCGAGCACGTACGCCTGCTCGACCTGCTCGCCGCGGGCGACAGGCCGGGCGCGGAAGAACTGATGACCACGCACGTCAACCACGCCCGCGGCCTCTGGGCGGGGCGGCCGGAGGACGACGGGCGGACCACGCCCGGCGTCCGGTAAGGAGGAGATGCCCGTGTCGACGCAGAAGCCCGGGCCGGCCACGACCCTCACCCGACCCGCACGCGACCTCCACGACTCGGCGATCATCGTGGACGGCACCTGTCCGGGCTTCCACTGGAGGGAGCGGCTGCAGACCTGGATCGACGGCGGCGCCACCTGCTGCGTGGTCAGCTTCGTGGCGTTCGAGGACTGCCGCAGGGCGGTCTCCCTCCTCGCCGAGGCCTTCCGCTACCTGCGCGAACGCCCTGACCAGCTGGTGCTCGCGACCTCGGCCGAGCAGATCCGCCAGGCGAAGAGGGACGGGCGGCTCGCGGTGGTCCTGCACTTCCAGGGCACCCACGCGCTGGAGTACGAAGCCGACCTCGTCGAGCTGTTCTGGCGGCTCGGCGTACGGGTCGTGCAGCTCGCCTACAACCAGCGCAGCCCCGTCGGCGACGGCTGCGAGGAGCCGTCGGACGCGGGTCTCAGCTCGCTCGGCCGTACGGTCGTCGCCGAGCTCAACCGGCTGGGCATCGTCATCGACGTCTCGCACACCGGCGCCCGCACCAGCCACGAGGCCGTCGCGCTGTCCACGGCGCCGGTCGTCGCCTCCCACTCCAACCCCGCCGGGCTGCATCCCAGCTCGCGCAACATCTCGGACGCCCTGATCAGGGACCTCGCCGCGACCGGCGGGCTGGTCGGGATCAACGGCTTCCCCGGCTTCCTGTCCGCGCAGTCGCCGCCGACGCTCGACCGCTTCGTCGACGCCATCACCTACGTCGCCGACCTGGTGGGGGTCGCCCACGTCGGCATCGGGCTCGACTACACGATCCGCAACCCGCCGATGGAGCTCTACGAGCAGTACGTACGCGACGGCATCTGGTCGGCGGCCACCTACCCGCCACCTCCGTGGCACTTCCCGGACGGGCTGGACGACGCCTCGGGCCTGCCCACCCTGACGCAGCGGCTGCTGGAGCGCGGCTACACCGAGGACGAGAGCCGGGCCGTCCTCGGCGGCAACTGGCTGCGCGTCTTCGACCAGGTCTGGCACGGCACAGGGAGCACGACATGACCGGTCCACGTACTCCGGCCCCGCGCCTGGCCGAGATGACCTGGCGGCAGGTCGAGGAACGGATGGCCGCGGGCGCGCGGACCGTGCTGTTCGCGGCGGGCTCCACCGAGCAGCACGGCCCTCATCTGCCGCTGGTGACCGACACCATGCTCGGGGACGCCCTCGCGGCCCGGGTGGCGGATCTGCTGCCCGGAGTGATCCTCGCCCCGACCGTCCCGCTCGGGGTGTCCACCCACCACATGGCCTTCCCCGGCACCGTCACCCTCGACGAGGACACGTTCAAGGCCGTGATCCTGCGCTGCTGCGAGAGCCTGGCCGCCCACGGGTTCGAGACCGTGCTGGTCCTGCCCAGCCACGGCGGCAACTTCGCGCCGCTGGCCGCGCTGCGGGCGGAGACGGAGGGCCGGGTGGGCGGCGCGCGGTTCGTCCCCTACACCGACCTGCAGAAGTTCGTGGGGGCGCTGGCGGAGGCCGCGCAGGAGCGCGGGTTCCCGCCCGAGGTCAGCGGCTCGCACGCGGGGGAGGCCGAGACGTCGATCGTGCTCGCGCTCCGGCCCGACCTGGTCGACATGGACCGGGCCGAGGCCGGCTTCGGCGGCCGTTTCGACGAGCCGACCGCGCGCAGGTTGTTCGAGCACGGCACCAGGGCGCTGTCGGAGACCGGCGTGCTGGGCGACCCCCGGCCGGCGACCGCACAGGCGGGCGAGGAGTATCTCGACCGCCTGACCGGCCTGCTGACCCGCTTCTTCGAGCCGTACGTGTCCTAGCCGCGTTTGTGGGCGGCCCGGTCGTGCACCACCGCGTACGTGTTGCGCAGCGCCTCCATCGAGGTGTCGTAGGAGGCCTGCGCGACGCCCGTGAACAGGCAGTCGACCACCATGAGCTGGGCGATGCGGCTGCCCAGCGCGCCCGAGCGGAACCTGGTCTCCCGCGCGGCCGTCGTCAGCGTCACGTCGGCGGTGCCGGCCAGCGGCGACTCGCGGAAGTTCGTGATGGCCAGGGTGGAGGCGCCCGACGCGCGGGCGATCGCGAGGAACTCGACCGTGTCGGTGGTGGCGCCGGTGTGCGAGACGGCGACCGCCACGCAGGAGCCGTCGAGCGTCGCCGCCGAGGTCCAGGCCGAGTGGGCGTCGTGCCAGTTGATCGCCGTACGCCCGATGCGCGACAACTTCTGCTGCAGGTCGAGCCCCACGAGGGCGCTCGCGCCGACGCCGAAGGTGTCGATCCTGCGGGCTCCGAGCAGCAGCGCGACCGCGTCGCCGAGCGCCTCCATGTCCAGCGCGCGGGCCGTGTCGGCGATGGACAGCGTCTCGTTCATCGCCACCTTGGAGACGATGCCCTCCAGGCTGTCGTGCCGGTCGATGTCGCCGGACACCTCGGGCAGGCTGGACGTGGTCAGCTCCTCCCTGGCCACCGCCCTGGTCAGGTCGAACCTGAAATCCTTGTAGTGCGCGTACCCCATGCGCTGGTAGAAGCGCACCACCGAGGTCGTGGAGGTCTCGCAGCGGGCGGCCAGTTCGGCGATGGACAGGTTGGCGGCGGCGGCCGGGTCGCCGGTGAACTCCTCCGCGATGCGCCGCTCAGACGGCCGCAGCGTGGGCATGGCCGCACGGATGCGGATCAGTACGGTCTCGGCGTCCTCGCCCATCGTCGTCCCCCCGCAAAGGAAAATTAATACCCTGATGGTAGGGTCTGCGTAATTTTATGACCTACTCCTCCGAGGAGACCACATGCCCCGTGGCGCGCTCTCCGCGGTCGGCATCGCCGCGGCGCTGTCCATCGCCCTCACCAGCTGTTCGTCCTCCTCCGCCCCCACGGCGGGCGGCGACACGCCCGCCAAGGGCCTCGTGGTCGGCGTGACCTCCGACCCGGACACGCTCTTCCCCTGGAAGGCCACCCAGTTCCAGGCCGTCAACGTGCTGCAGAACCTGTACGGCACCCTCACGGAGTTCGACAAGGACCTCAACGTGGTGCCTGGCCTGGCCGAGTCCTGGAAGGCCTCGGAGAACGGCGAGAAGCTCACGCTCGAACTGCGCCAGGGCGTGACCTTCGCCGACGGCAGCACGTTCGACTCCGAGGATGTCAAGGCGTCCCTGGAGAAGATCATGGACGAGAAGACGGCGGCCGTGGCCAGGGCGTCGTTGTCGTCCGTGAAGTCCGTCGAGGCACCCGACGCCCACACGGTGGTGCTGGAGCTGAGCGGCCCCGACGCGGCGCTGCCCGCCAACCTCGCCACCGTCAACATGGCCATGCTCTCCTCCGAGGACACCGAGCAGGAGCTCACCACCACCCCCAACGGCACCGGACCGTTCACGCTGGGCAAGCGGGTGGCCAGCCAGTCGATCACGCTGGCCAGGAACGAGAAGTACTGGGGGCCCGAGAAGCCGAAGGTCCCGACGGTCGAGTTCCGGGTGATCCCCGACGAGTCGTCCATCGTGGCCGCGATGCAGTCGGGCAACGTGCAGCTCGCCGTCTTCGACGACCCGCTCGTCGCCCAGACCGCCGAGGGCGGCGGCACCATCGCGGTCGCCAAGACACCGCAGCTCAACTACCACGTCCTGCAGCTCAACGCCCGCCACGGCGACCTCAAGGACGTCAACGTGCGGCTGGCGATCCAGTGCGCGATCGACCGCAAGCAGGTGCTCGACACGGCCGCGCTCGGCGAGGGCGAGGTGACCGGCCCGATCACCGCGCCGGCCTACAGGTCGGACCCGGCCAAGCGCCCCTGCCCCACGCGCGACCTGGCCAAGGCGGCCGGTTACCTGGCCAAGGCGGGCAAGGCCGGCGGCGTGACCGTCAAGACCATCGTCTCCCAGGGCGAGTACGCCACCTCCGTCAACGAGGCCCAGAACCTCAAGGCGCAGCTCGCCGAGGCCAAGATCAACCTGGAGCTGGAGGTGCTGGAGTCGGGCGCGTTCGTGGACCGCTGGGTAGCGGCCGACTTCGACGCCGCCGTCGCGCTCAACGGCGGCCGCCCCGACCCCGACGGCTCCTACGGCCGCTACTTCACCAGCGACGGCAACCTCAACAAGGTCGCCGGCTACAGCTCGCCCGAACTGGACAAGCTGTTCGCCGAGGGCAAGGCCACCACCGACCAGGCCGCCCGCAAGCCGATCTACGACCGGATCGCCGCCCACCTGGAGGACAACGCCGCCTGGGTCTGGTTGTTCGCCGGCTACACCTACACCGCGACCACATCGAACGTGCAGGGCTTCGTCCCGATGGCCAGCGGCTCGCTGCAGTACCTGCGCACCACGTCCGTCAGCTGATGCGCAGGATCGCAGGCAACCGGGTCGTCCGGCGCGTGGCGAGCACCCTGGGCACCCTGTTCGGGGTGGCCGTGTTCGTGTTCGTCATGCTCCGGGCGATTCCCGGCAACCAGATCACGGCGGGGCTCGGCACCGAGGCCGCGGCCCTCACGCCGGCGCAGAAGCAGGCGCTCGAACAGTACTACGGCCTGGACCAGCCGCTGGTCACGCAGTTCTTCGCCTGGCTCGGCAACATGGTCACCGGGAACTTCGGCTACTCGGCCCGCTCCCAGCAGAGCGTGCTCGACCTGACCCTGCACGCGCTGCCGGTGACGTTCGAGCTGGCGGTGTTCTCGATCGTGCTGGCCCTGCTCATCGGGGTGCCGCTCGGCATGGTCTCGGCGTCGAAGGCCAACGCCCCCAGGGACGCCGCCGGCCAGCTCGTCAGCCTGGCCGGGCTGTCGATCCCGGCCTTCCTGCTGGGCACCACGCTGCTGTCGGTGTTCGCGGCGTCGTTCGGGTTCAACCCCAACGGGCAGGGCTTCGCCACGCTCGCCGACGACCCGCTGCTCAACCTGCAGCAGATGTTCCTGCCCTCGCTCGTCCTCGGCTTCGGCATCGCGGCGCCCATCCTGCGCACCACCCGCACGGCGGTGCTGGAGGTGCGCTCGCACGACTTCGTGCGCACCGCCCGCGCCAAGGGCGTGCCGGAACGGCGGCTGCAGGTCAGGCACGTGCTCGGCAACGCGCTGGTGCCCATCGTCACCATGACGGGCCTGCAGTTCGGCTACCTGCTCGGCGGCGCGGTGGTGGTCGAGCAGATCTTCTCCGTGCCGGGCATCGGCAGGCAAGTGCTGCTGGGCATCCAGCAGAAGGAGTACGCGGTCGTGCAGAGCACCGTGCTCGTGATCGCGCTGGCCTTCGTCGTCGTCAACCTGCTGACCGACGGCCTCTACCGGATCATCGACCCCCGGGTGAGGGCGTCATGACCGCGCTGCTGCGGCGCAGCCCCGCCGGGCTCGCGGGCGTCGTCATCCTCGTGCTGCTGGCCGCCGTGGCGGTGCTGTCGTACGCCGGGCTGCTGCCGTACGACCCGATCGCCCAGCATCCGCCCTCGCGTTTCCGCGCGCCGTCGGGCGAGCATCTGTTCGGCACCGACCAGTTCGGCAGGGACGTCTTCTCCCGCGTGGCGGCCGGCGTGGGCAACTCCGCGTTCGTCGCGGTCGTGGCGGTGGCGTTCGCGACCGTGGTGGGCACGCTGGGCGGGCTCGTGTCCGGCTTCTACCGGGGCGTCGCCGACGGCGCGATCGGCGGCGTCACCAACGTGTTGTTCGCGTTCCCGCCGCTGCTGCTGGCGCTGTCGCTCGCCTCGGTGCTGGACCGCAACCGTTTCACCATCGCCGTGGCCATCGCCATCGTGTACGTGCCCATCTTCATCCGCGTCACCCGCGGCCCCGTCTTGTCGCTGAGGGAGGTCGAGTACGTCAAGGCGGCCGTCTCGACCGGCCTGAGCCGCTGGCAGATCATGCTGCGCCACGTGCTGCCCAACATCACCTCGATCATCGTCGTGCAGGTGGCGCTCTCCCTGTCGTGGGCCGTGCTCACCGAGGCGTCGCTGAGCTTCCTCGGCCTGGGCACGCCGCCGCCGGCGCCGTCGCTCGGGTCCATGATCTACGAAGCGCGCAGCCTCGTGTTCATCGCCCCCTGGACCCTGATCGCGCCGGGCGCGGTCGTCGTCCTGCTCGTGGTGGGACTGAACCTGCTCGGCGACGGCCTGCGCGACACTCTCGACCCGCGAAACCGAGGCAAGCGGTGAACCTCTCAGACCTGACGACGGAAACGGCCGACCCCCGGTTCGCCGGCATCGACACGATGAGCGTGGGCGAGCTGGCCGCGACCATGAACGCGGCAGACGCCGCCGTCCCCGCGGCGGTCGCCGAGGCGCTGCCGCGGATCACGGAGGCGATCGAGGCCACCTCCAAACGGGTGCGGGCGGGCGGCCGGCTCATCTACGTCGGCGCGGGGACCCCCGGGCGGCTCGGTGTGCTGGACGCCTCCGAGTGCCCGCCCACGTTCGGCACGCCGCCCGAGCAGGTCTTCGCGATCATCGCCGGCGGTGAGAGCGCGATCGTGTCGCCCTGCGAAGGGGCCGAGGACGACGAGGAGGCCGGGGCGGCGGCCGTGGACGCGGCCGGCGTCGGGCCGCTCGACACCGTGGTGGGCATCGCGTCCAGCGGGCGTACCCCGTACGTGCTGGCCGCCGTGCGGCGGGCGCGCGAACTCGGCGCGCTGACCGTGGGACTGTCGTGCAACGCGGGCACGCCGCTGAGCGAGGCCGCCGACCACGCTGTCGAGGTGCTCGTCGGGCCCGAGGTGGTCAGCGGCTCGACCAGGCTCAAGGCGGGCACGGCGCAGAAGCTCGTGCTCAACATGTTCTCGACGATCGTCATGGTGCGGCTCGGCAAGACGTACGGCAACCTGATGGTCGACGTGAAGGCGACCAACGGCAAGCTCCGTGAGCGGGCCGTGCGCATCGTGTGCGCGATCACCGGCGCCGGGCGCGAGGAGGCGCTGGCCGTGCTGGACGCCAACGGCTTCAACGTGAAACAGGCGGTCGTCGCCGCCCGCTTCGGCCTGGCACCGCGCGACGCGGCGGCCCGGCTGGCCGGAGCCGGCGGCAGGCTGCGCGAGGCGCTGGAGGAGCGGGCATGAAGGTTCTCGGGATGATCTCCGGCACGTCGCACGACGGGATCGACGTGGCCGTGGTCGACTTCGCCCTGGCGGACGGCGTGCTCCGCGGCCGGGTCGGGCACACGGCGAGCACGCCGTACCCGGAGGAACTGCGCGCCCGGCTGATCGCGGCGCTGCCGCCCGCCCCCACCACCCTGGCCGAGGTGTGCGAGCTCGACACCCTCATCGGGCAGTGCTTCGCCGAGGCCGCCGCGGCGGCGATCGCCGAGGGCGGGCCCGCCGACCTGATCGTGTCGCACGGGCAGACCGTCTTCCACTGGGTCGAGGGGGCGCACGCGCGCGGCACGCTGCAGATCGGCCAGCCGGCCTGGATCGCCGAGCGTACGGGGACACCCGTGCTGTCCGACGTGCGCGTCAGGGACATCACCGCCGGCGGGCACGGCGCCCCGCTCGTGTCGGTGCTGGACGGGCTGCTGCTCGGCGCGTACGAGGGCGGCGCGGGTGCGCTCAACCTCGGCGGCATCGCCAACATGACCGTGGTACGCGGGAACGAGCTGTACGCCTACGACATCGGCCCCGCCAACGCGCTCATCGACGCCGTGGTGACGGGCCGGGCGCTGAACGCCCGCGGCTTCGACGAGGACGGCCGGATCGCGGCTTCCGGCCGGGTGTCGCCGCGGCTGTTGGAGGCGCTGCTCGACGAGCCCTACTACCACCTGGCCCCGCCCAAGAGCACCGGCAAGGAGCTGTTCCACCCCGGCTACGTCGACGAGGCGCTGGCCAGAGCGGGCGGCGAGGTGGGTGACGCCGACCTGGTGGCCACGCTCACCGAGCTGACCGTGCGCACGGTCGCCGACGACGTGCGGGCCGCCGGGGTGGGCACGCTGGTCGTCTCCGGCGGTGGCTGCCGCAACCCCGTCATCATGGACGGGCTGCGTTCGGCGCTGCCCGCCGTGGACGTACGCCTCTCCGACGACCTCGGCGCGCCCGCCGACGACAAGGAGGCCATCGCGTTCGCCCTCATCGGCTGGCTGAGCGCGCACGGCCTGCCCGGCACCGTGCCCGGAGGGACGGGCGCGCGGGCCGCCCGCGTGCTCGGCACGCTGACCCCCGGCGCCGGCCCGCTCGTGCTGCCCGCGCCTCTCGCCGCCCCGCCCACGTCACTGGTGCTGGCGCGATGAAGGCGCCACCCGGCAGGGTCATGGCCGCGCGCACGCCCTGGTTCGACCTCACCGAGTGCACCGGCCACCGCACTGTGCGCTGGATCGACGGCGAGCGCGAGGGCGTCGCGGCGATGACCCTGGACACCTACCACGACCTCGCCTCCGTGACCAAGGTCGTGGCGACGACGACGGCGCTCATCCGCCTGGTGTCCGACCGGCTCGTGGACCTCGACGCGCCGCTCAGCGCGTACCTGCCGCGGTCGTACGAGGCGATCACCGTACGCGACCTGCTGCTGCACCGGGGCGGCCTGTGGGAGTGGTGGCCGCTCTACATCCAGCCGCAGCTACCGCCCCCGCGCTACCGGCCCGGCCGCGCGCGGCACTACTCCGACCTCGGCTTCGTCCTGCTCGGCCGGATCATCTCCGCCGTCACGGGGCTGCGCCTGGAACGGGCCGTGGCCGAGCTGGTCACCAGGCCGCTCGGGCTCACCAAGACCACGTACGCCCGCCCGGCCGGCGTCGAGGCCGCCATGAGCGCCCTGGACGACCGGGTCGAGATGCGCATGCTGGACACGGGGGAGCCGTACCCCGTGCCGTACCGCAGCGGCGACTTCGCCCGCTGGCGCCGCGAGCCCGTGCTCGGGCAGGTCGCCGACGGCAACGCCTACCACGCCTTCGACGGGGTCTCCGGGCACGCCGGGCTCTTCTCGACCGTGCCCGACCTGCTGAGGTACGCCACTGCCATGTCCCGCTACGAGGAGCACGACCGGCTGTGGCGGCCCGAGGTCGCGCGGGAGTTCTTCGCCGCAGGGCCCGACCCCGCCCAGGCCCTCGGCTTCCGCAGGTACGACCTGCCGCTCGCCGGCGAGACGGTCACCGTGCTCGGCCATCCCGGCTACGTGGGCTGCGCCGTCGGCTTCGTACCGGGCCGCGACGTCGCCCTCGTGCTGGCGAGCAACCGCCTGCTGGTCGAGGGCACGCCGGTGCCGACCGAGGCGCTCTGGGCCGACCTGCTGCAGGCCACCACCGAACGATCGAGGACCGTATGAGCCCGCTCCTGGAGATCCGCGACCTCTCGGTCGCCTTCCGTACCCGGCGGCAGGACGTCACCGTCGTCAAGAACGTCTCGATGGACATCCTGCCCGGCCAGACCGTGGCGGTCGTCGGCGAGTCGGGCTCGGGCAAGTCCACGACGGCGGCCGCGGTCAACCGGCTGCTGCCCGGCAACGGCCGTATCACCGGCGGCCAGGTGGTCTTCGAGGGTCGCGACCTGGCCACGGCGAGCGAGCGCGAGATGACGGCGATCCGCGGCGCGGGCATCGGCCTGGTCCCGCAGGACCCGATGTCGAACCTCAACCCGCTCATGCGCATCGGCGACCAGATCGCCGAGGCCCTGGAGGTGCACGGCGTCGCCACGGGGAAGGCGGCCCGCGCCCGCGTGGTCGAGCTGCTGGACATGGCCGGCATCCCCGACCCGGAGCGGCGGATCGGGCAGTATCCGCACGAGTTCTCCGGCGGCATGCGGCAACGCGCCCTGATCGCCATGGGACTGGCCTGCCGGCCCAGGCTGCTCATCGCCGACGAGCCGACCTCCGCGCTCGACGTCACCGTACAGCGGCGCATCCTCGACCAGCTCGCGCGGCTGACCGACGACATGGGTACGGCGGTCTTCCTCATCACCCACGACCTGGCGCTGGCCGCCGAGCGGGCCGACGTGGTGGCCGTCATGTACCAGGGCGAGATCGTCGAGACCGGGCCCGCCGCTGCCATCCTCGCCGAGCCCGGCCACGAGTACACCAGGCGCCTGCTGAAGGCCGTGCCGAGCCTGTCGTCGGTGCGCCTGCTCGAACCGCCGCGCGCCTCAGACAACCCGGCCGGCGACCCGGCCGGCGACCTGGTCGGCGACCTGGTCGTCGTCGAGGACCTGAGCAAGGTCTACCCGCTCAGGGGCACCGGCGAGGAGATCACCGCGGTCGACGCGGTCTCCTTCACCATCCCGCGCGGCAGTACCGTCTCCATCGTGGGCGAGTCGGGCTCGGGCAAGTCGACCACCGCCAACCTGCTGCTCGGCCTCGACGACCTCACCTCGGGCCGCATCCGCTTCGACGGCACGGACGTGACCGCGCTGGGCAGGCGGGAGCTGTTCGCCTTCCGCAGGCGCGTCCAGCCGGTCTTCCAGAACCCGTACGCCTCGCTCGACCCCCGCTACACCGTCGGCAAGTCGATCGCCGAACCGCTGCGCGTGCACCGCGTCGGCACGGCCGCCGAACGCGTGAGAACGGCGGCCGAGCTGCTGGAGAAGGTGTCGCTGCCGGCGTCGACGGCCGAGCGGCTGCCCCACGAGCTGTCCGGGGGCCAGCGCCAGCGGGTGGCCATCGCCAGGGCCCTCGCCCTCTCGCCGGAGCTGGTCGTGCTCGACGAGGCCGTCTCCGCGCTCGACGTGCTGGTCCAGGCGCAGATCCTGGAACTGCTCGCCGACCTGCAGCGGGAGCTGGGGCTGAGCTACCTGTTCATCAGCCACGACCTGGCCGTCGTACGGATGATCTCGCACTCCGTGCACGTCATGCGCACGGGGCGGATCGTGGAGAGCGGCACCGCCGAGGAGATCTTCGACCATCCGTCGGACGACTACACCCGCGAACTGCTGGCCGCGATCCCGGGCACCCTCGCCTGAGCCACAGTGGAGAAGTGAAGATCCTCCTGGTTCAACCTCCCCGCTGGTCCCCTGACGGCCACGCCAACTTCGACGCGATCGAGGAACTCGCCGGCTCCCGGAGCGGCGACGTGATGGTGCTGCCCGAACTGGCCGGATCGAGCCTGCCCCGTGACGACTACCTCGACCGCGTCCGCTCGCTGGCCCTGCGGTCCGGCACGGCCGTGGTCGGCGGCTCCCACTACGACACCGCCGCCGACGGGAGCGCCGTCAACAGGGGAGCCGTGGCCGGCCCTGACGGCACGCTCCTCGCCGAGTACGACAAGGTGCACCCCTACGGGATCGAACGCCGCTCGGGAGTGCTGCCCGGCCGGCCCGGCACCGGCTTCGACCTGCACGGCCGGCGCCTGCGCGTGCTGCTCTGCGCCGACCTGTGGTATTCGGCGAGCCTGGCCGGTCACGACGGGCTCGACGCGGTCCTGGTGCCCGCCTTCTCCCTCACCCGCTGGGACGGGCCCGCCCCGGCGCGCGAGCTGTGGCGCCACATGAGCGTGGCGCGGGCGTACGAGTTCGTCACGTACGTGGCCGTCAGCGACTGGGACCACGAGGCCACCTACCTCGGGCAACCCTGCGCCGGGGTCACCGGCCTGGCCAACCCCTGCCCGCCGGCGCACACGGGCTTCTTCTCCGCCCCTCCCACCGCGCCCGTGTCGGTCCACACCCTCGACTTCGACCGCCTCGACGCCTTCCGCCACGACCGCACGGCCCGCGGCTTCCGCTAGGGAGGCGCCACGCCGGGAAGAAGCACGAAAATCCGGCGGCGACCGGGAGCCCATGGCCCGAGTCCGGCGATCGGTGTGTTTCTCTCGCGTTACCTGGGAAACGGCAGGCAACCGTCACCCTCGCGGGAGGCCACCACAGTCACCTTATGTGATGTGCTCATTACACATGGTTGGCGGGGTGATGGCTAGAGTATGCCGTTCAGGAGAGGAACCCATGAATTTGATCACCCGTGCCGAGTGGCACGCCAAGAAGCCGACGAGCGAGTACACCCGCCTGGAGTCCACCAAGGGGGTGAAGATCCACTACACCGGCGGCAAGGTGCCGGCCGACCTGGTCGAGTCCGCCAACCATGACAAGTGCGGAGACCTGGTGAGAGACATCCAGAAGATGCACATGTCGGGCGGCCGTGGCGAGACCTACATCGACGTCGGCTACAGCATGGTGTGCTGCCCCCACCGCTACACGTTCATGGGCCGCGGTCCCCACGCGCTGCCCGCCGCCAACGGCGCGGGCCTCAACTCCGGCCACTACGCGGTGCTCGCGCTGGTCGGCAGCTCGGGGCTGACCGAGCCCAACGACGACCTGCTGCACGCCCTCGTCGACGCCATCGAATACCTGCGCGAGCACGGCGACGCCGGCAACGAGGTCAAGGGGCACCGTGACGGCTTCGCCACCTCGTGCCCCGGCGACCCGCTCTACGACTGGGTACGCCGGGGCGCCGAACGGCCCTGACCCCGGCTCGGAGCACTCCGCTCAGGGCAGGCGACCTCCGCCCGCTGAAGGCCGGTGACCTGCGCTCAAGGCAGGCAGCCGACGTGGGCGAGCGCCTGCCGCAGCAGCACGCCCTGCCCGCCGGGCATCTCCTGCTGCACCATCGGCGACGCCGCCTCCTCCGGGGTGAACCACACCAGGTCGAGGGCGTCCTGCCGGGGCCGGCAGTCGCCCGCCACGGGCACGATGTAGGCCAGCGACACCGCGTGCTGGCGCGGGTCGTGGTAGGGCGTGATGCCGGGCGTGGGGAAATACTCGGCGACCGTGAACGGTTGGGGCGAGGCCGGGATCCTCGGCAACGCCACGGGGCCGAGGTCCTTCTCCAAGTGGCGCATGAGCGCGTCACGGATGCGCTCATGGAGCAGCACCCGCCCCGAAACCAGTGCCCTGCTGACGGTCCCGTCCGCGGCGATGCGCAGCAACAGGCCGACGTGAGTCACCACGCCGGTGTCGTCGACGCGCACCGGCACGGCGTCGACGTAGAGGACGGGCAGCTGGCCGCGCACCGACTCCAGTTCTTCGGGAGCGAGCCATCCAGGCGTGGTTTCGGTCTTTTCGGTCATCTGCTGATCGTACGTCGCTCCCCGGCCGCAGGCAGCCGGACCCCGGCCAAGACGTGCGGCCGGCACCCGTCTCAGGCGCGGCGGCGTACCGGCCTGGCCGGATATGACCTGCCCACCAGCCAGGACGCCGTGCACACCATCAGGACGACGCCCATGAACGGCAGGTATTCGACGACCTTCCGCTTCATCCGCAGCTCACGCTCCGCTCTCCTGGCCGCGGCCCGTACGGTCCACGAGACCCCCGATGTTCCCCGGACCCACTCGTGCCCTGACGGCCCGGAGCGGAAACCGGAAGGGTCAGAAGACGCGGGCGGCGGCCTCGTCCCAGAGCCGGGCGTCGCCGGACGGCTCGTAGCGGCGCAGCGGCTGGGAGGAGGCGACCAGCGAGCGCATCTCCTCCAGGCCGGAGACCAGCCCGGCCGCGCGCGCCTGCACCAGGACGTTGCCGAGCGTGGTCGCCTCGGCCGGGCCCGCCACCACCGGCAGCCCGCAGGCGTCGGCCGTGAGCCGGCACAACAACTCGTTGTACGACCCGCCGCCCACCAGGTGCACGACCTCGACGTCGCGCCCCGACAGCTCCATCGCCTGGCGTACGGCCCGCCGGTGCCCGAGCGCCAGGCTCTCCAGCACGCAGCGCGTGTA
The DNA here is from genome assembly GCF_004352805.1 of Nonomuraea mesophila. Lineage (NCBI taxonomy): Bacteria > Bacillati > Actinomycetota > Actinomycetes > Streptosporangiales > Streptosporangiaceae > Nonomuraea > Nonomuraea mesophila. The sequence continues at coordinate 22,759 of NZ_SMLD01000005.1, read as the reverse complement.
GGCGGCGGGCGAGGCGGGAGGCCGCTGGCCCGTGCGGCGGCACTCGGCCGCGATCCTGGCCGGCATGTCGCCCGGCGGCAGGAACACCGGCTTGTCGGGGTTGACCACGGCGGCGAACGGCCGCTCGGCCGCCGCGGCCTTGAGCAGCTCGCCCAGGTCGGAGCCGGGCCAGGCGCGCATGCACTCCTGCAGCAGCCACAGGCCCATGACGTTGCGCAGGTAGCGGACGGTTCCGTCGATGCCGGCCTCGTTGGTGAAGTTCGCGGCCCGGCTCTGCGGCGTCAGCACAGGGCCGGGCAGCTCCACGCCGGCCAGCGACCACGTGCCGCACGAGATGTAGGCGAAGGCCGGCCCCGACGCGGGCACGGCGGCCACCGCCGAGGCCGTGTCGTGCGAGCCCGCCGCCCTCACGGGGGCCGACCAGCCGATCTCCCCGGCCACGTCGCGCCGTAGCCCGCCGATCGGCTCGCCGGGCTGCCGTAGCGGCGGGAAGAGGCGGGCGGGCAGCCCGAGCCGCTCGATCAGGGGCCACGCCCACGACCTGGTGCGTACGTCGAGCAGCCCCGTCGTGGAGGCGTTGGTGACCTCCGCGCCCACCTCGCCGGTGAGCCAGTAGCCGATGAGGTCGGGGATCAGCAGCATCGTCGCGGCGCCGTCGAGCCGGTCGGTCAGCAACTGGTAGAGGGTGTTGAACGGCAGCACCTGCAGGCCCGACACGTCGTACAGCGTCTCGGCGCCCACCAGGGCGGCCACCCGCTCGGGCACGCCCCGCGTGCGGTCGTCGCGGTAGTGCACGGGGTTGCCGATCAGCCGGCCCGACTCGTCGAGCAGCCCGTAGTCGACGGCCCACGAGTCCACGCCGACGGAGGAGACGGGCCCGGCGGCGCGCAGTCCCGCCAGGATCTCCCGGTAGATGCCGAGGATGTCCCAGTGCAGCCGGTCCGCCACGCGCACCGGGCCGTTGGCGAACCGGTGCGCCTCGGTCAGGCTCGGCCCGCCGGACAGGTCGGCCAGCATCACCCGGCCGCTGGAGGCGCCCAGATCGACGGCGGCGAAACGGTGGCTCACTGCGTGGACTCCCTGGCGACGAGCTCGGGCTGGAACATGATGTGCTGGTGCGCGTGGGTCTCGGGGTTGTCGCACTCGTCGAGCAGCAGCTCGGTGGCGATGCGGCCGAGCTGGTAGGTCGGCTGGCGCATCGAGCTGAGCGAGACGGTCGAGGCGGCGGCGAAGTCGATGTCGTCGTAGCCGATGAGCGCGACGTCCTCGGGCACCCGCACCCCGGCCCGCAGCAGGGCTCGCAGCACGCCGAGGGCCAGCAGGTCGTTGGCGCAGAAGACGGACTCGGGCAGGCCGCCCGCGATCAGGTCGGCGGCCGCCTTCTCGCCCGCGCGGGCGGTCATCGTCATCGCCTCGATCACCCGCAGGCCGGCGGGGTCGAGCCCGGCGGCGCGCATCGCGGCCCTCGCGCCCTCCTGACGTTCCACGCACTGGCGGATGGTCAGCGGGCCGGTCACGTAGGCGATGCCGGTGGCGCCCCGGCCCAGCAGGTGGGCGACCGCGGCCCGGCCGCCGCCGACGTCGTCCACGGCGACCGCGCACTGGTCGGGCCGGTGCGCGGGATGGTCGACGAGCACCACGCTGATGCCGTGTTCACGCAGCCGTTCGAGCCGCGCGGGGTCCTCGCCCGACGGGGTGATCAGCACGCCGCGTACGCGGTGCTCGGCCAGCACCCGCAGGTTGCGGTCCTCCTTGTCCTGCGAGCCGGCCGAGTTGCCGAGGATCACGGCGTAGCCCAGCTGGCTGGCGACGTCCTCGACCCCGGCGGCGACCTCGGTGAAGAAGGGGTTGCCGATGTCGATGACGCTCAGGCCGATCGTCCTGCTGTGCCCGGCGCGCAGCGTCGAGGCGGAGCCGTGGCGGACGAAGCCGAGCTCGCTGATGGCCGCCTCCACCCGCTCCCTGGTGGCGGGCGCGACTTTTCCTGGCCGGTTCAGTACGTTGGAGACCGTGCCGGGGGAGACGCCGGCGTGCGCGGCGACGTCCTTGATGCTGACCATGGCCATGGGCCCTCATTAAAACGTACTAACGATTCTCGCGCCAGTCGCGGTGCCGGTCGCCACGGCGATCTGCGTTGACACTGCCGCGCAGGGAACCCTAACCTCCCGCGCAGGAAGTAAAACGTTCTATTCGAGGGTGGGTCTGCGACCGGGCAGGACGCCGCCGACACGCGGGCGGCGTCCTGCGGGTCCTGCCCGGTGACCGGGGCTTGTGCCGTACGCCGCGGAACGTTTTAATCCCTCCGTGAACCGGGCGTCACCGGTTGTGAGCGTTAACAGCAACTCGAAAGGCAGGCTTCATGCCGGATGTCATCGCTTACGGCGGGGACTGGAATCCCGAGCAGTGGCCCGAGGAGACGTGGGAGCAGGACGTCGCGCTGATGCGCGAGGCCGGCGTCAACCGGGTCAGCGTGGGCGTCTTCTCCTGGTCGCTGCTGGAGCCCGCCGAAGGCGTGTTCGACTTCGGCTGGTTCGACCAGGTCATGGACCTGCTGGCCGCCAACGGGATCGCGGCCAACCTGGCCACGCCGACGGCCGCCCCGCCGCCCTGGTTCGGCGACGCCTACCCCGAGGCGCTGCCGGTCGACTCCGCCGGCCGGCGGCTGCACCACGGCAGCAGGCAGGGCTTCTGCCCCAGCTCGCCGATCTACCGGGAGAAGGCACTGCGCATCACGGAGCAGGTGGCCGCCCGCTACCGCGACCATCCGGCCCTGGCCCTGTGGCACGTGCACAACGAGTACGGCTGCCACAACGCCCGCTGCTACTGCGACACCTCGGCCGCCGCGTTCCGTGCCTGGCTGCGCTCCCACTACGCCTCACTGGAGGCGCTCAACGACGCCTGGGGCACCGCGTTCTGGTCCCAGCACTACAGCGAGTGGGCGCAGATCCTGCCGCCGCGTGACACCCCGAGCTTCCCCAACCCCGGCCAGCAGCTCGACTTCCGCAGGTTCAGCTCCGACGCGCTCATCGAGCTCTACCTCGCCGAACGCGACCTGCTGCGGGAGCTGAGCCCGGGCGTGCCCGCGACCACCAACCTCATGGCGGGCGCCCACTGGGACATGGACTGCTGGGCCTTCGCCGCCGAGCTCGACGTCGTCTCCACCGACCACTACCTGATCGAGGCCCGCGCCGAACCCCACATCGACCTGGCCTTCGCCGCCGACTACGCGCGCTCGCTCAACGGCGGCCGCCCCTGGCTGCTGATGGAGCACTCGACCAGCGCGGTCAACTGGCAGCCGCGCAACCGCGCCAAGGCCCCCGGCGAGCTGCGCCGCAACTCGCTGGCCCACCTGGCCAGGGGCGCCGACGGGATCATGTTCTTCCAGTGGCGGGCCTCGCGCGCCGGCGCCGAGAAGTGGCACTCGGCGATGCTCCCGCACGCCGGCGTCGACACCAAGATCTGGCGCGAGGTGACCGCGCTCGGGGCCGAGCTGGCCGGGCTCGCCGAGGTGGCGGGCAGCAGGGTCAAGGCCGACGCCGCCATCCTGATCGACCACTCAAGCGTGTGGGCGCAGGACCATCCCGCCCAGCCCTCGTCCGAGCTCGACCCGGTGGAGGAGGCCAAGCGCTGGCACGCCGCGTTGTGGCGGGCCGGGCTCACCTGCGACCTGGCGCACCCCGAGGGCGACCTGACGGGCTACCGCCTGGTCCTGGTGCCCGCGCTCTACCTGGTGAGCGACTCGGGGGCGGCCAACCTGGAGCGGTTCGTACGGGCGGGCGGCGTGACGCTCGTCGGGCCGTACAGCGGGATCGTCGACGAGCACGACCGGGTGCGCCTCGGCGGCTACCCGGGGGCGTGGCGCGACCTGCTGGGCGTCACCGTCGAGGAGTTCTTCCCGCTGGACGGCCCGGTCTCGCTGGCCTCCGGCTGGTCGGCCGGCGTGTGGAGCGAGCTGGCGCACGCCACCAGCGCGAAGGTCCTCGACACGTACGCCACCGGGGAGCCCGCCTGGACCCGTAACGGGTGGGGCGAGGGCGCCGCCCACTACCTGACCACGAGGCTGCACGACGACGCGCTGGCCGAGGTGATCGCCGCGGTCTGCGCCGAGGCGGAGGTCGTGCCGCCCGCGACGTGCCCGCCGGGGGTCGAGGTCGTGCGGCGCTCCCACCCTGAGGGGCGCTCCCACCTGTTCGCGATCAACCACACGGCCGAGGACGCCGTCGTGACCACGGCGTCGGGCGAATCCGTCACCGTGGCGGCCGGCGACGTCCGCGTGATCACCGGCTGAATCCCGCCGTGCGGTCCCGGCGTCCTCACCTGCGCCGGGACCGGGGGAGGGCCGGGTGCGCATTGACAGGGGAGGGCTGGAATCATAGTTTCCTGGCGATACATTAAAACGTTTTGAGGGGAGTGCCGGTGCAACGCGTCTGCTTCCTGCTGAAAGTCCGTCCCGAGCGGCTGGCGGAATATCGCGAGCGCCACCGCGAGGTCTGGCCGGAGATGCGAGAGGCGCTGTCGCGCACCGGCTGGCACAACTACTCGCTCTTCCTCAGGGACGACGGCCTGCTCGTGGGCTATCTGGAGACCGAGGACTTCGAGGCCGCCCAGAAGGCCATGGCCGAGACCGAGGTCAACGCCCGCTGGCAGGCGGAGATGGCGCCGTTCTTCGAAAACCTCGACGGCCGGCCCGACGAGGGCATGAAACCGCTGACCGAAGTCTTCCACCTGGACTGATCGGGGAGTAATGACTGACATCAAGGCCGTGCTGCGGGCGCAGCACATCGAGACACCCTCCTGGGCGTACGGCAACAGCGGCACCCGGTTCAAGGTGTTCGCCCAGAAGGGGGTGCCGCGCGACCCGTACGAGAAGCTCGCCGACGCCGCCCAGGTGCACGCCCACACCGGCATCGCCCCCACGGTCGCCCTGCACATCCCGTGGGACAAGGTGGACGACTACGCCGACCTCGCCCGGCACGCCCGCGAGCTGGGTGTCGGCATCGGAGCCATCAACTCCAACGTCTTCCAGGACGACGACTACATGCTCGGCAGCGTCACCCACCCGTCCGCGCGGGTGCGCCGCAAGGCCACCGGCCACCTGCTCGAGTGCGTCGACATCATGGACGCCACCGGCTCCGACACCCTCAAGCTGTGGTTCTCCGACGGCATCAACTACCCGGGCCAGGACGACCTCAGGGCCCGCCAGGACCGCCTGGCCGAGGCGCTGGCCGAGGTCTACGAGCGGCTCGGCGACGGCCGGCGGTTCCTGCTGGAGTACAAACTGTTCGAGCCGGCCTTCTACGCCACCGACGTGCCCGACTGGGGCACCGCGTACGCCCACTGCGTCAAGCTGGGCCCCAAGGCACAGGTCGTGGTCGACACCGGCCACCACGCGCCGGGCGTCAACATCGAGTTCATCGTGGCGTTCCTGCTGCGCGAGGGGAAGCTCGGCGGTTTCGACTTCAACTCCCGCTTCTACGCCGACGATGACCTCATGGTGGGCGCCGCCGACCCGTTCCAGCTGTTCCGCATCATGTACGAGGTCGTCCGCGGCGGCGGGCTCGACCCCGAGGCCGGCGTGGCTTTCATGCTCGACCAGTGCCACAACATCGAGCCCAAGATCCCGGGCCAGATCCGCTCGGTCATGAACGTCCAGGAGGCCACCGCCAAGGCGCTGCTGGTGGACCGCGACGCGCTGTCGGCCTCGCAGGCCGAGGGTGACGTGCTGGGCGCCAACGCCGTTCTCATGGACGCCTACAACACCGACGTGCGCCCGCTGCTGGCCGAGCTGCGCGAGGAGATGGGCCTCGCGCGCGACCCGATGGCCGCGTACGCCGGGTCGGGATACTTCGAGAAGATCGCCGCCGAGCGCGTCGGCGGTCAGCAGGCCGGCTGGGGGGCCTGAACCACCATGTCCACCAACATGTCCACCAACATGTCCAACGTCATCAACGAGCTGCTGCAACGATCGCACCGCCTGGGCGCCGACCCGCGCAACACCAACTTCGCGGGCGGCAACACCTCGGCCAAGGGCGCCGCGCCCGACCCGGTCACGGGCGAGGACGTCGAGCTGCTCTGGGTCAAGGGCTCCGGCGGGGACCTGGGCACGCTCAAGGAGTCCGGCCTCGCCGTGCTCCGCCTCGACCGGCTGCGCGCGCTCAAGGACGTCTTCCCTGGCGTGGAGCGCGAGGACGAGATGGTGGCGGCCTTCGACTACTGCCTGCACGGCAGGGGCGGGGCGGCGCCGTCGATCGACACCGCCATGCACGGCCTCGTCGAGGCCGCCCACGTCGACCACCTCCACCCCGACGCGGGCATCGCGCTGGCCACCGCCGCCGACGGCGAGGAGCTGACCCGGCGCGTGTTCGGCGACCGGGTGGTGTGGGTGCCGTGGCGGCGGCCCGGCTTCCGGCTGGGCCTGGACATCGCCGCCATCAAGGAGGCGAACCCCCAGGCCATCGGGTGCATCCTCGGCGGCCACGGCATCACCGCGTGGGGCTCGACGTCCGAGGAGTGCGAGGCCCGCTCGCTGGAGATCATCAGGACCGCGGAGGCGTACCTCGCCGAGCACGGCCGCGAGGACCCGTTCGGCCCGGTGGTCCACCCGGCGCTGCCCGAGCCGGAGCGGCACGCCCGCGCCGCCGCGCTGTTCCCGGTGATCCGCGGCCTGGCCTCCACCGACATGCGCGTGGTCGGCCACTACACCGACACGCCCGAGGTGCTCGACTTCGTCGCCCGGGCCGAGCATCCGAGGCTGGCGGCGCTGGGCACGTCCTGCCCCGACCACTTCCTGCGCACCAAGGTCGCGCCGCTGGTGCTCGACCTGCCCGCGGACGCGCCGCTGGAGCAGGCCGCCGAGCGGCTGCGCGAGCTGCACGCCGCCTACCGCGACGACTACACCGCCTACTACCGGCGCCACGCCACCCCGGCCGCGCCGCCCATGCGCGGCGCGGACCCGGCGATCGTGCTGGTGCCGGGCGTCGGCATGTTCTCGTTCGGCAGGGACAAGCAGACCGCCCGCGTGGCCGGCGAGTTCTACGTCAACGCCATCAACGTCATGCGCGGCGCCGAGTCCGTCTCCACCTATGCCCCCATCCCCGAGTCGGAGAAGTTCCGTATCGAGTACTGGGAGCTCGAGGAGGCCAAGCTCCGCCGCATGCCCAGGCCGAAGCCGCTGGCCACCCGTGTCGCGCTGGTCACCGGCGGCGGCTCCGGCATCGGCGCGGCCACCGCGCGCAGACTCGCCGCCGAGGGCGCGTGCGTGATCGTCGCCGACCGCGAGGCGGCCGCCGCCGAGAAGGTGGCCGCCGAGCTCGGCGCGGGAGCCCACCGCGAGCCCGACGTCGCCGTGGCGGTCGCGGTCGACGTCACGTCGGAGGAGCAGGTCGCCGCGGCGGTGCGCGCCGGAGTGCTCGCCTTCGGCGGCGTGGACCTGGTGGTCAACAACGCCGGTCTGTCGTTGTCGCGCTCGTTGCTGGAGACCTCGCTGGCCGACTGGGACCTGCAGCACGACGTCATGGCGCGCGGCTCGTTCCTGGTCTCGCGCGAGACCGCCAAGGTCATGATCGGTCAGGCCATGGGCGGCGACATCGTCTACATCTCCTCCAAGAACGCCGTCTTCGCCGGCCCGAACAACGTCGCCTACGGCGCGGCCAAGGCCGACCAGGCGCACCAGGTGCGGCTGCTGGCGGCCGAGCTGGGCGGGCACGGCATCCGCGTCAACGGCATCAACCCCGACGGCGTGGTACGCGGTTCCGGCATCTTCGCCTCCGGCTGGGGCGCGAACCGCGCGGCCGTCTACGGGGTGGAGGAGGAGAAGCTGGGCGAGTTCTACGCCCAGCGCACCCTGCTCAAGCGGGAGGTGCTGCCCGAGCACGTGGCCGCCGCGGTCTTCGTGCTCACCGCCGGCGACCTCACCCACACGACGGGGCTGCACGTCCCGGTCGACGCGGGTGTGGCCGCCGCCTTCCTGCGCTGACACGGATCCGGGCGGGCCGTCGCGCCGGCCCGCCCGGTACGTCCTCTCCTGCGAATCTGCGACACCCAGGATTAACCTCGCCGCCGCCGGGTCATAGGTGAAGGCATGCAAGGAGCCGCCCGGCACCCCTCATGCCGGCAGCCGCGTGCCGGGTTCGCCCTGCCCGGGCCGGCCCGTGCCGTCGCCGCTCCCGAGGAGGCAGGACGGCACGCTCCCGCCCTGATCGCTCACCGTCCCCGCCTGCGCGGACGCGGCTTCCACGCGCCCTCACCCGGCCCCGTCACGGCCATCGCGAGGCGGTAGCGCTGAACGCGCCACCGGAGGCCCCGCCGGGCCCGCGATGCGGTCGCGGGGCTCTCGGCGGCTTGCATATTCATCCTCGCCAGTGCATCATTTTCACAAGCAAGGTCATGAGCTATGATGCATGAATATGCAGGAGGCGGCAGAATGAGAGCGGCGATCGCGGGGGCCAGCGGCTACGCGGGAGGGGAACTGCTCCGCCTCCTGCTCGGCCATCCGGAGTTCGAGATCGGGGCGCTCACCGCGGCGTCCAGCGCGGGCAGCCTCCTCGGCGCCCACCAGCCGCACCTGCCCCAGCTGGCCGACCGCGTCCTCGACGAGACCACCGCCGGCGCGCTCGCCGGGCACGACGTGGTCTTCCTCGCGCTGCCGCACGGCCACTCGGCCGCCGTCGCCGCCGCCCTCGGCGAGGAGACGCTGGTCGTCGACTGCGGCGCCGACCACCGGCTCGCCGACCCCGCCGTCTGGCAGGAGTTCTACGGCGGCCGGCACGCCGGCACCTGGCCCTACGGCCTGCCCGAGCTCCCCGGACAGCGCGAGGTGCTCAGGCAGGCGACCAGGATCGCCGTCCCCGGCTGCTACCCGACCTCCGTGCTGCTCGCCCTGTCACCCGCGTTCGCCGCCGGGCTGGCCGGGCCAGACGTGGTCGTCGTCGCCGCCTCGGGCACCAGCGGCGCGGGCCGATCGCTCAAGCCCCACCTGCTCGGCAGCGAGGTCATGGGCTCGGCGAGCGCGTACGCCGTGGGCGGTGCCCACCGGCACACACCCGAGATGGAGCAGGGGCTGTCGGCGGTCGCGGGCGCCCCCGTGCGCGTCTCGTTCACCCCGACGCTGGCCCCCATGAGCCGCGGCATCCTCGCCACCTGCTCCGCCCCGGCCGCTCCAGGCGTGACCAAGGAGTCGCTGCGCACGGCGTACGAGAGCGCGCTCAAGGGCGAGCCCTTCGTCAGGCTGCTGCCGGAGGGCCTCTGGCCCGCCACCGCGATGACCTACGGCGCCAACACCGCCGCCCTGCAGGTGACGCTCGACGAGCGTGCGGGCCGCGTGGTCGCCGTCATCGCCATCGACAACCTCACCAAGGGCACGGCAGGGGGCGCCGTCCAAAGCGTCAACCTCGCCCTCGGCCTGCCGGAAGAGCTCGGCCTTCCCCTGACAGGAGTCGCACCTTGAGCAAGCGCAGCGCATCGAACGACGAGCACGGGAGCTCACCGCTCCCCTCCCCGCAAGGGGCGGTGGCATGAGCGTCACGGCACCCCTGGGTTTCAGGGCCGCGGGAGTCTGCGCGGGGATCAAGCCCGGCCGCGCTCGCGATCTCGCTCTCGTCGTCAACGACGGGCCCAGCCGCGCCGCCGCGGGCGTCTTCACCGCCAACCGCGTCAAGGCCGCGCCCGTGCTCTGGTCGCAGCAGGTCCTGGCGGGCGGGCGGCTGCGCGCCGTCGTGCTCAACTCCGGCGGCGCCAACGCCTGCACCGGCCCCGAGGGTTTCCAGGACACGCACGCCACCGCCGAGAAGGTGGCCGAGCTCCTGGAGGACTCCGCGGGCGAGGTCGCGGTCTGCTCGACCGGCCTCATCGGCGAGCGCCTGCCGATGGACCAGCTGCTGGGGGGCGTCGAGAGCGCCGCCGCCCAGCTCGCCCGCGACGGCGGCCTGGCCGCGGCCGACGCCATCCGCACGACCGACACCGTCTCCAAGATCTCGTTCAAGCGTGGCGGCGCCGACGACGACGGCGCCTACATGGTGGGCGGGATGGCCAAAGGCGCCGGCATGCTCGCGCCCGCCCTGGCCACGATGCTCTGCGTGATCACCACCGACGCCGACCTGACCGGCGACGAGCTCGACGTCGTGCTGCGCAGGGCCACGGCCGTCACGTTCGACCGGCTCGACACCGACGGCTGCATGTCGACCAACGACACCGTGCTCCTGATGTCCAGCGGCGCCTCCGGGGTGCGGCCCGACCTCGACGAGTTCGAGCAGAAGGTCACCGAGGTCTGCGCCGACCTCGCCAGGCAGCTGCTCGTCGACGCCGAGGGCGCCTCCAAGGCCATCGCCATCGAGGTGGTCGGCGCGGCCGGCGAGGACGACGCGGTGAAAGTCGGCCGCGCGGTCGCCCGGTCCGCCCTGCTCAAGTGCGCCATCCACGGCGAGGACCCCAACTGGGGCCGCGTCCTGGCCGCCGTCGGCACCACCGACGCGGAGTTCGAGCCCGACCGCCTCAACGTCGCCATCAACGGCATCTGGATCTGCCGGGGCGGCGCCGTGGGCGACGACCGCGACAAGGTGGACATGCGCCCCAGGGACGTGACGATCACCATCGACCTGTCGGCGGGGCCGCACACCGCGACCGTGCACACCACCGACCTGACGGCCGCCTACGTCCACGAGAACTCGGCGTACTCCTCATGAGACTGACCACCGCGCACACCAAGGCCGAAGCGCTGATCGAAGCCCTGCCGTGGCTGACCCGCTTCCACGGCGCGACCGTCGTCATCAAGTACGGCGGCAACGCGATGACCGACGAGGCGCTCAAGTCCGGCTTCGCCGAGGACGTCGTCTTCCTGCGCCACGCCGGTCTGCGGCCGGTCGTCGTGCACGGCGGCGGCCCGCAGATCAGCAGCGCCCTCGACAAGCTGGGCATCGAGTCCACGTTCACCGCCGGGCTGCGGGTCACCACGCCCGAGGCCATGCAGGTCGTCAGGATGGTCCTGGTCGGGCAGGTCAACCGCGACATCGTGGGCCTGGTCAACCGGCACGGCCCGTTCGCCGTCGGCCTGTCGGGCGAGGACGCCCACCTGTTCACCGCGGTGCGCAAACACGCGGTCGTCGACGGCGAGCCGGTCGACATCGGCCAGGTCGGCGAGATCATCAAGGTCGAGCCCGGCGCGGTGGGCGCGCTGCTCGACGACGGCCGCATCCCGATCGTCTCCAGCGTGGCGCGCGGAGACGACGGAGAGATCTACAACGTCAACGCCGACACCGCGGCCGCCGCGCTCGCCGTGGCCCTGCAGGCCCGCAAGCTCATCGTGCTCACCGACGTGGAGGGCCTCTATGCCAACTGGCCCGACGACACCGACGTGATCGACGAGCTGAGCGCCGACGAGCTCGCGACCATGATGCCCACGCTGTCCAGCGGCATGGTACCCAAGATGGAGGCCTGCCTGACGGCCGTGCAGGGCGGTGTGCCCCGGGCCCACGTGCTCGACGGCCGCGTGCCCCACTCCATGCTGCTGGAGATCTTCACCAACGAAGGGATCGGAACCATGGTGATGCCCTGATGAACCTGTTCGAACGGTTCGAGAAAGCCTTCATGGGCAACTACGGCGTCCCCCCTGTGGCGCTGGCCCGGGGCGAGGGCACCCGCGTCTGGGACGTCGACGGCAGGGAATATCTCGACTTCATCGGCGGCATCGCGGTCAGCTCGCTCGGCCACGGCCACCCCGCACTGGTCGAGGCCGTCTCCCGGCAGGTCGCCACGCTCGCCCACACCAGCAACCTGTTCCTGCACGAGCCGGAGGTCCTGCTCGCCGAGAAGCTCCTCGGCATGCTCGACGCCCCGGCCAGGGTCTACTTCGCCAACTCCGGCACCGAGGCCAACGAGGCGGCCTACAAGCTGGCGCTGAAACACGGCCGGCGCGAGGGCCGCTCCTACTTCGTCGCCGCCGAGAACGGCTTCCACGGCCGGACGATCGGCGCGCTCTCCCTGACCGGCAAGAAGGCGATCCGCGACCAGTTCGGCCCGTTCCCCGTGGACGTGCGGTTCGTCCCCTACGGCGACGCCGACGCCCTCAAGGAGGCCGTGACCGGCGACTGCATCGCGGTGTTCCTGGAGCCCACCCAGGGCGAGGCCGGCGTGGTGCCGCCGCCCGACGGCTACTTCCAGGCGGCCCGCGAGATCTGCGACTCGACCGGCGCGCTGCTGGTCGCCGACGAGATCCAGTCCGCCATCGGCCGCACCGGCCACTGGTTCGCCCACCAGACCGAGGGCGTCACCCCCGACATCCTCACCCTGGCCAAGGGCCTGGGCGGCGGCCTGCCGATCGGTGCCTGCGTAGGCTTCGGCGACGTGGGAAGGTTGTTCGACAAGGGCGACCACGGCTCGACGTTCGGCGGCAACCCGGTTGCCTGCGCCGCGGCGCTGGCCGTCCTCGACAACCTCGACCTCGGCCACGTCAGGTCGATGGCCGCGCGGCTGCGGGAGGGGCTGGAGGCCGTCGACCACCCGCTGCTCGCAGGTGTGCGCGGGCGCGGCCTGTGGCTGGCCACGGTGCTGCGCGAGCCGCGCTCGGCCCAGGTGCAGCAGGCCGCCGCGGCGGCCGGCTTCCTGGTCAACGCGCTCCAGCCGGACGCGGTGCGCCTGGCGCCGCCGCTGGTCGTGACGGCGGACGAGGTCGACGCCCTGGTGGCGTCCTACCCGCGGATTCTCACGGAGGCGGCAGCATGACCATCCGTCACTTCCTCAGGGACGACGACCTGTCGCCTGGCGAGCAGGCGGAGGTGCTGGAGCTCGCCGCCGCGATGAAGAAGGACCGCTTCGGCTACCGTCCCTTCGAGGGGCCGCGCACTGTCGCGGTGCTGTTCGACAAGCCGTCCGCCAGGACCCGCATCTCGTTCCACACCGGCATCGGCGAGCTCGGCGGCCTGCCACTGGTCGTCGACAACGTCTCGGTGCTCATGGGCCGCGGCGAGCCCACCGCCGACCTGGCCAGGGTGCTCGACCGGCAGGTCGCCGCCATCGTCTGGCGCACCTCCGGGCAGGAGCTCATCGACGAGATGGCCGCCCACTCACGGGTGCCGGTCGTCAACGCGCTCACCGACGGGTTCCACCCCTGCCAGATCCTCGCCGACCTGCAGACCGTCCACGAGCGGATGGGCCGCACGGCCGGGCTCACGCTGACCTACCTGGGCGACGGCGCCAACAACATGGCCCACTCCTACCTGCTCGGCGGCGCCACGGCCGGCCTGCACGTACGGATCGCCGCCCCGGCCGGCTACCAGCCCGACGCGGTCGTCTTCGAGCAGGCCGCCGCCATCGCCGCCGAGACCGGCGGCTCCGTGGTCGCGCTGTCCGACCCGGTGGCCGCCGCGCGGGGCGCGCACGTGATCGCCACCGACACATGGGTGTCCATGGGCCAGGAGGGGAAGGAGGCCCGGGTCGCCGCCCTCATGCCGTACCAGGTGAACGACGAGCTGCTCGGTCACGCCGCGCCCGACGCGATCGTGCTGCACTGCCTGCCCGCCTACCGCGGCAACGAGATCACCGAAGAGGTCCTGGAAGGCCCGCGCAGCGTCGTGTGGGACCAGGCGGAGAACCGCCTGCACGCCCAGAAGGCACTGCTGCACTGGCTTGCCACGCACGCCGACCCGGACCGGGCGCCGGAGGCCGCGTGACCATCCCGATGACCAAGGCGGCGCGGCAGGCGAAGATCACCGACCTGCTGCAGCGGCAGGCTGTGCGCTCCCAGCCCGAGCTGGCCAAGCTGCTCGCCGAGAGCGGCGTCGAAGTCACACAGGCCACGCTCTCACGCGACCTCGACGAGCTCGGCGCGCTCAAGCTGCGCGCCGAGGACGGTTCGCTGGTGTACGCGCTCCCCGGCGAGGGCGGCGGCCGCATCCCGGTGGCCAGGCTCGGCACCGGCGAGTCCCCGGCGGCGCGGCTGCACCGCATCGCCGAGGAACTGCTGGTCGGGGCCGAGGCCTCGGCCAACCTGGTCATCGTACGCACCCCTCCGGGCGCGGCCCAGTTCCTCGCCTCCGCCATCGACCACGCCGACTGGGAGTCCATCCTCGGGACCGTGGCGGGTGACGACACGATCCTCGTCATCAGCCGCGACCCGGCGGGCGGTCAGGAGGTCGCCGACGCGCTGCTGAAAGTGGCCGACCGACGTAGTCCGCCCACTCCGCCGTGAGTGGGCTGCGCCGTACGGACTTCCCGAACATCAGCACTGGAGACGAAGCACAATGCCCGACAGAGTGGTTCTCGCATATTCCGGCGGTCTCGACACCTCGGTCGCCATCCCCTACCTCGCCGAGAAGATGAACGCCGAGGTCGTCTGCGTCGCCGTGGATCTCGGCCAGGGCGGCGAGGACATGGAGCTCATCCAGAAGCGGGCCATGGACTGCGGCGCGGCCGAGTCGGTCGTCGTGGACGCGCGGGAGGAGTTCGCCGCCGACTTCTGCGTCCCCGCCCTGCAGGCCAACGCCCTCTACATGGACCGCTACCCGCTGGTGTCGTCGCTGTCGCGCCCGCTCATCGTCAAGCACCTGGTGTCGGCGGCCGAACGCTTCGGCGGCACCATCGTCTCCCACGGCTGCACCGGCAAGGGCAACGACCAGGTCCGCTTCGAGGCCGGTCTGGCCGCGCTGGCCCCCGACCTCGAGATCATCGCGCCCGCCAGGGACTTCGCCTGGACCCGCGACAAGGCCATCGAGTACGCCGAGGCCAAGGGCCTGCCCATCGAGACGTCGAAGAAGAACCCGTTCTCCATCGACCAGAACCTCTGGGGCCGCGCCGTCGAGACCGGATTCCTCGAGGACATCTGGAACGGCCCCACCGAGGAGGTCTACTCCTACACCGCCGACCCCCGGCAGCCGCGCCCGGCCGACGAGGTCGTCATCACGTTCGAGCAGGGTGTCCCGGTCAAGATCGACGGCCGGTCCCTCACCCCCTTCCAGGTGATCGACGAGCTCAACCGGCGCGCGGGCGCGCAGGGCGTCGGCCGGATCGACATGGTCGAGGACCGCCTGGTCGGCATCAAGTCGCGCGAGGTGTACGAAGCGCCGGGCGCGATCGCGCTCATCGCCGCCCACAAGGAGCTGGAGAGCGTCACCGTCGAGCGCGACCTGGCCCGCTTCAAGCGGGGCGTCGACCAGCGCTGGAGCGAGCTCGTCTACGACGGCCTGTGGTTCTCGCCGCTGAAGAACGCGCTCGACGCCCTCATCGCCGACACGCAGAAGCACGTCAACGGAGAGGTCAGGATGAGCCTGCACGGAGGCAACGCCACCGTGACCGGCCGCCGCTCCCACGACTCCCTGTACGATTTCTCGCTCGCCACCTACGACACCGGTGACACGTTCGACCAGTCGCTGGCCAAGGGCTTCGTCCAGCTCTTCTCCCTTCCGGCCAAGATCGCGGCGGCGCGCGACGCGAGAAGGCGCTGAGTTGCACTAAGGTCACGCCGGGAGCGCAGGAGCTCGGGGGTGCGCGCGACGCGATGCCGGCGACCACGAAGCGGGCGCGATGATGAGACACGGCACTGAGGAGATGACGGTGAGTGATGGCAAGCCGATGCGGTTGTGGGGCGGACGTTTCGAAGGGGGACCGTCCGACGCGCTGACCCGGCTGTCGGTGAGCGTGCACTTCGACTGGCGGCTCGTGCCGTACGACCTGGCGGCGTCCAGGGCGCACGCCCGGGTGTTGCACAGGGCGGGGCTGCTCAGCGACGAGGAGCTCGAGCGCATGATCGGCGCGCTCGACGACCTCGAGGGGGCCTGCAAGGCGGGCGAGTTCCGGCCGACGGTCGCCGACGAGGACGTGCACACCGCGCTGGAGCGCGGCCTGCTGGAGCGGCTCGGCTCGCTCGGCGGCAAGTTGCGCGCCGGCCGCTCGCGCAACGACCAGATCGCCACCGACCTGCGCCTCTACCTTCGTGACCACGCCCGCACGATCGTCTCCCGCCTGGTCGAGCTGGAGACGGCGCTCATGGCGCAGGCCGAGCAGCACGCGGAGACGGCCGCGCCCGGCATGACGCACCTGCAGCACGCGCAGCCGGTCTCGTTCGGGCACCAGCTCCTGGCCCACGTGCACGCCTTCGCCCGCGACGTCGACCGGATCACCGACTGGGACAAGCGCGCCGCGGTCTCCCCGCTCGGCGCCGGCGCGCTGGCGGGTTCGTCGCTGCCGCTCGACCCGCAGGCCGTGGCCGAGGAGCTCGGCTTCTCCTCCGCCGCGCCCAACTCGATGGACGCCGTCGCCGACCGCGACTTCGCGGCGGAGTTCCTGTTCGACGCGGCCCTGATCGGCGTCCACCTGTCGCGGCTGGGCGAGGAGATCGTCCTGTGGGCCTCGCAGGAGTTCCGCTGGATCGAGATGGACGACGCCTACTCCACCGGCTCGTCGATCATGCCGCAGAAGAAGAACCCCGACGTGGCCGAGCTGGCCCGCGGCAAGTCGGGGCGGCTCATCGGCGACCTGACGGCGCTGCTGACCACGCTCAAGGGCCTGCCGCTGACCTACAACCGCGACCTTCAGGAGGACAAGGAGCCGGTGTTCGACGCGGTCGACACGCTGCTGCTCGTCCTGCCCGCGATGGCCGGCCTGGTGGCCACGATGCGGGTCAACACCGCCCGCATGGAGACCTCAGCCCCCGACGGGTTCGCGCTGGCCACCGACCTCGCCGAGCTGCTCGTACGCCGCGGGGTCGCCTTCCGCGAGGCGCACGAGGCGGTCGGCCACCTCGTCGTGTGGTGCCAGGTCAACGACAAGGACCTGGGCGAGCTGACCGACGACGAACTGGCCAAGGTGTCGCCGCACCTGACGCCGGACGTCCGCGACGTGCTCAGCGTGCCGGGCGCGCTGGCCGCCCGCAAGGCCCACGGCGGCACCGCACCCGACCGCGTACGCGACCAGCTCGTCGCGCTCCGCGAGTCCGTCGACGCGCAGGCGGCATGGGCGGCGGGCAGCTGAGCTCCGCCCCGCTGCCGCGGAGCTTCTTCGACCGGCCGTCGCCCGAGGTGGCGCCCGACCTGCTCGGGCGCGTCCTCGTGCACGGCCCCGTCGCCGTGCGCCTCACCGAGGTCGAGGCGTACGGCGGCCCGGGCGAGGACCCCGCGGCCCACACCTACCGCGGCAGGACCCCGCGCAACGCCGTCATGTTCGGCCCGCCCGGTCACGTCTACGTCTACTTCACCTACGGCATGCACTTCTGCGCCAACCTCGTGTGCCTGCCCGACGGCTCGGGCTCGGCGGTGCTGCTGCGCGCGGGCGAGGTGGTGGCGGGCCTCGACGTCGCCCGCGCCCGCCGTACGGGCGGTCAGACCCCGGCGGGAGGCGGCCGGCGGGTCGCGGACCGTGATCTCGCCCGCGGACCGGCCAGGCTCACGGTCGCCCTCGGCCTGCTCCGCGAGCACAACGGCATCGACGCGATCCGGCCCGGCGCGCAGGGCGACACGGAGGCGCTGTCAACGCAGGACCACCGGCTCACCGGTGTCCCGCACGGCTCGGTCATCATGCTGGAGGGACGCCCCGCGGAGCCGGCCGCCATCAGGTCGGGCCCCCGCACCGGCATCTCGACGGCCAAGGAGACGCCGTGGCGGTTCTGGATCGACGGCGACCCGACCGTCTCGCCGTACCGCGCTCACGTGCCGCGGCGCCGCAACGCCGCGGCCACCTCCGTGGGGGAGGCGCCCAGCTCGTGAGAGCTGAAGATGTGCAGGAAGTCGCCGGTGTCGATCTCCAGCATCTCGCTGCGCAGGCCCCACCTCCGGCGTACGTCGACCTTGACGTCCCAGATCGCCTCCCACGGCACGTGGCGCCTGCCCGCGAACCCGTGCACCACGGTGATCCCGCTCTCGTCGGCCGCCAGCCGTACGGGAACGATCAGGTCGCGCAGGCCCATCGCGCCGATCAGCACGGTCGCGGGAACGGCCAGGATCATGCCGCCCACGTCGGCCCCCGCCCACCAGTAAAGGCCGAGCCCGGCGCATGCCAGAGCCCCTAAGATCTTCAAAACGGCCAGCTCGCGACGGACCCTCCACATGGACACGAAGCGTATCCAAGTGGCGGCCTGCCCGAGCGATCAGGCACGCTTGTACCGAACCAGATGTCAACCCGTCTACTGGAAAGCCGGCACCGTGACCGACATTCTCGATGACCTCGCGTGGCGAGGCCTGATCGCGCAGTCCACCGACCTCGACGCCCTGCGCGCGTCCATGGCCAAGGGACCGATCACGGTCTATTCCGGTTTTGACCCCACCGCTCCTTCGCTGCACGTCGGCCACTTCGTGCCGCTGCTGACGCTGCGCCGCTTCCAGCTCGCGGGGCACCGCCCGATCGGCCTGGTCGGCGGGGCAACCGGCCTGATCGGCGACCCCAGCGGACGCAACACCGAGCGTTCGCTCAACTCCAGCGACGTCGTCGCGGAGTGGGTGGATCGCCTGCGCGGCCAGGTCGGCCGGTTCCTCGACTTCGACGCGGGGCAGAACGCGGCGCTCATGGTGAGCAACCTCGACTGGACCGGCGAGCTGACCGCGATCGACTTCCTGCGCGACATCGGCAAGCACTTCCCGGTCAACCGCATGCTGGCCAGGGAGGCCGTGTCCGCGCGCCTGTCGGGCGACGGCCTGAGCTACACCGAGTTCAGCTACCAGATCCTGCAGTCCTACGACTACCTGGAGCTCTACCGCCGCTACGGCTGCACGCTGCAGATCGGCGGCAGCGACCAGTGGGGCAACATCACGGCGGGCGCCGACCTGGTCCGCCGCGTTGAGGGCGCGCACGTGCACGCGCTGACCCTGCCGCTGATCACGAAGGCCGACGGCACGAAGTTCGGCAAGACGGCGGGCGGCGCCCTCTGGCTCGACCCCGAGATGACCTCGCCCTACGCCTTCTACCAGTACTTCCTCAACTCCGACGACCGCGATGTGATCCACTACCTCAAGGTGTTCACGTTCAAGAGCCGCGAGGAGATCGAGCAGCTGGAGAAGGCGGTCGCCGAACGCCCGTTCGCCCGCGAGGCCCAGCGCACGCTGGCCGAGGATCTCACCGAGCTCCTCCACGGCAGACGCGAGCTCGACGCGGTCGTGGCCGCCTCGAAGGCGCTGTTCGGGCAGGGCACGCTGGAGGAGCTTCCCGCCGCCACGCTCGGCGCCGCGCTCGCCGAGGTCCCGAAGGCCAAGGTCGACTCGCTCGGAACGCCCTTCGTCGACCTGCTGTCCGACAGTGGGCTGGTGGAGTCGAAGTCGGCCGCCCGGCGTGCGGTCAAGGAGGGCGGGGCCTACCTCAACAACGTGAAGATCACCGACGAGTCCTACGTGCCGACCTCCGATGACCTGCTGGCCGGGCGCTACCTGGTCCTGCGCCGCGGAAAGAAGTCGATCGGCGGCGTCGAGGTCGGCTGACCGGCCGCGCGAGGCGGGTTCCGCGGATCACGCGGGGCCCGCCTCTTGCTGTCGCGGCGTTGCCTGGCGGGTGAACAACGTCACCGTCAGCCCTGGCAGATCGCCCGAGTGCTTGGCGAGGTCGAGCTCGAAGCCCGCCTGACGCACCTCTTCCACGCGGTCGATGCCGTCGCCCTCCAGCCCCGACTTCTTGGTCCCGCGCCAGACGACCCACACCCGATCGTGTTGTCGCAGCGCCGCCGAGACATCGGAGCGCTCCGGATAGCCGAACCCCCCGGGATCGGGCGCGTCACCCGTCCTCAACACGTCGACCGGCATCAGGGAGTCGGCGTAGTAGTCGAAGCCCGAGCGCAGCTGGCTCTGCCCGTACACGATGGCGTCGTCGGGCTCGGCCTTGATCACGCGCAGCGCCCACGGGATGTTCTCGAAACGCCCGTTCTCTTCGCGTACGTCCACATGCTCCTGGACCGACAACCCGAACCCCAGCAGCACGACGACCACGGCGGCCACCACGGGGAACCGGGGGATGGCGGCCACGGCCAGCCCGGCCAGCAGCGCCAGCGCGGGAGCGGTGACGAACAGGTAGCGGTCGACGTAGACCGGCGTCACCAGGTGGGACACCGCGAGCAGCAGCCCCGGGGGCAGCAGGAGCCATCCCGCCAGCACGAACGGCCACGGACCGCCGGCCACGCCGGTGTCCCGTCTGCGCGCCGCCGCCCACAGCAGCGCCGCCCCTGCCACGGCCAGCACGAACAGCAGCACGCCGAGCCCGGTCGTCCCCGCCGCCATCTTCGGGAACTTCAGCCACACCTCCGGTCCCCGCTGCGGGATCCAGCTGATGGCGTGCCGCTCGCCGTACCCGATGAGCCCCAGCACCACGGCGGGAACACATCCGGCGGCCAGCGCCGCGGCCATGCGCGTCAGCACACCGCGCCGGGCCAGGAACAGATGAGCGGGCAGCACCAGAACCGCGAACAGGTGCGTCGAGCACACCAGCGCGACCGCCACCCCGTAGAGCATCCACCGCCGGCCGGCCGGCCGTTCGAGCGCCCGGTGCAATGCCCAGAACGACAGGACGACCGCGGCCGCGGCGAAGGCATAAGACCTGGCGAAGGCCCCGTAATAGGACACCGTGGGCAGGATCGCGAAGACGGCCGCACCGATGACGCCGGCCCGGACGCTGTGCAGGCGCCGGCCCAGATCGGCCAGGAACCAGGCCGCCACGGCGATCGCCACCGCCGACGGGAACCGCAACCACAACTCCGCCGTGCCCGCCTTCACCCAGAAATGCATGAACAGGTAGTACGGCAGGAAATGGCCGTCGATGTGCTGAGCCAGCTCCCACATCCCGGCCAGCGACCGTGAGGCGGCGCTGACGGTGGCCAGCTCGTCGCCGTTCAGGGTGGCCGAACCGGTGCCGGACAACGCCGCGATCCCGGCGAGGGACGCCATCCACCAGGGCGCTGACGTGCGGACACGCGCGGCGGGACGCGCGGGGGGAGCGAGCGTGGCAGCAGTGGTCACCGGGGAAGGATACGCGTCGTAGGGTCGGGCGCATGGCCAATGTGATGGTGTTCGACCTTTATGGCGTGATTGCCCGTACCCAGTCCCCGGAGAAGCGGCGGCGGCTCGTCGAACTGGCGGGCGTACCCAAGGAACCGTTCTGGGAGGCCTACTGGGCCTGCCGGCCGCCCTACGACGAGGGCCAGGACAGCACCGCGTACTGGGGCGCGGTGGCCGGCCGGCTGGGCACCCGCTTCGCCGACGTGCCCGCGCTCATCGAGGCCGACCTCGACAGCTGGTCCGACGTGGACGAGTCGATGGTGCGGGTCGTGCACGAACTGGCGGACCAGGGACACCGGCTGGGCCTGCTGTCCAACATCATCGAGGAACTGGTGCCCTACTGGGAATCGCGTCACGGTGACCTGCTGGGACGGTTCGCCTCGGTGACGTTCTCGTGCCGCATCGGGGCGGCCAAGCCGGAGCGGCGGACGTACGAGTTGTGTGCGGAACGGATCGGCGCGACGCCGCAGGACATCCTCTTCCTCGACGACAACCTGGTGAACGTCATGGGCGCGCGCGAGGCGGGGATGGCGGCGGAGCTGTTCGAGTCGCCGGGACAGGTGCGGGCTCTCGCCGAGACGGTCACGCTCCACCGTTGAGGCGCCTGTTGCCGGGTGGCGTGTGTCGGCTCCATAACGATCAGGACCCGCCGCCCGGCGAGCCGGCCGCCCGTACCGGCCACACGACCTTCTGTGCCGGCCATTCGCAGAATGAACGCCCTTCCCGGGCAGTCGCGCCTCCTGCCGATGAACAGCTCGGCCAGGACGATGAACAGCTCGGCCAGTACATCGAACACGCCGAGCAGGCACTGACCACCATGCGCAAGCACTGACCAGCATGCGCAGGCACTGATCACCGGCGCAGGCGCTGACCAGGGGGACCGGGCGCTGAACAGCATGCGCAGACAATGACCACCGGCAGCAGGCACTGATCACCGGCGCAGGCGCTGACTAGCGGGAACAGGCACTGACCAGCGCAGACAGGCAGCCGTCCTTCTGGCCGGTCGGCCAGGCGGACCTCGGCGTTTCTCCCGCTGTCCGGCAGCCCCCGGAACATCGGACGCCGCGTTGTCGCGCGCCGGCCATGAGCCCGGCGCCGCTCAAGAACCCCTGGGTACGCGGCCTGGCCGAATGCAGCACCGAGGAGTCGCCACGCCACTGTCGCGATGCGCCGAGGCCGTCACCGCGTGACCCCCTGTGCGTGACCGCTCGCCACGCCGGTGGGACGGGACGATTTGACGTGTCGCGGATCGCGACCTAATCTTTCACTTCGCCCCGGGTGTGAGCCGGACGCCGATCAGGTGGACGGGCCCCAGGGCAAGCCCTTTGACAGGACCAGTCGCTCGGCGGAGCCGCTTCGGCGCGCTCAGGCCTGAGCCGTCCGCGTACGCGTCGTGATCGCCGAAAAATCGGTTGTTTCGACACGCCTCGGATGACACGGTACGTTGTGAGGGCTGCCCCGGAAGCGGGGTGCGCCATCCTAAGAAGGTCGATCGGTCTTTTTCAAACCTTCGGGTTTGACGGAGAAATCGCTCGGCTGATAAAGTAAAGTAAGCGAAGAAAAAACGCCTCCGAGTCGGATTCGGAAGAATCTCGGTGAGGATGTACGCGTGCGTTTCTTGAGAACTCAACAGTGTGTTAAAAGCCAGTGCATGATGCACAACCCCGTCCATCGGCCTCGTTTTTGTGGTCGGTGTTGACGGATTCCTTTTTGATAGTTGGGTTCAGACCTTTTTTGGAGAGTTTGATCCTGGCTCAGGACGAACGCTGGCGGCGTGCTTAACACATGCAAGTCGAGCGGAAAGGCCC